>CADCUB010000101.1 GCA_902805775.1 uncultured Frankineae bacterium
CTCCGACGTCGAACGCCTCCCGCGACGGCCGGTAGATCCGCGTGCCCACGATGTCGGACGGCACCAGGTCCGGCGTGAACTGCAACCGCACCGACGAGCCACCCACCACCGTCGCCAACGTCTCCACCGCCAACGACTTGGCCACCCCCGGCACCCCCTCCAGCAGGCAGTGACCACGCGCCAGCAACGCCACCAGCATCCGCTCGACCATCCGGTCCTGACCCACCACCACCTTCTTCACCTCGAACAGCGCGCGCTCGAGCGTGCGGCCGGCGTCGTGCACGGGCGAGCCGGCGGAGGTCCCTCGGTCCTGGGGGTGTGCGTCCACCCGTCCAGAGTGCCTCCTGCGCGGGCCGAGCGGAGGGGGGACCGCGGGCCCGCGGGGGCGGCGCCCGCCTACCGCTTGCGCACCGGCCGCGGTCCGTGCAGCAGGACCTCCCGCTCCCCCTCGCTCATACCGCCCCAGACGCCGTAGGGCTCGCCGCTGTCGAGGGCGTGCTCCAGGCACTCGCGCCTGACCGGGCAGGCCGCGCAGACCTGCTTGGCGGCGGCCTCGCGCTCGCTGCGCATCGGCTCGCGCTCGCCGTGGGGGTGGAAGAACAGGTCGTCGCGGCCCCGGCAGCGCGCCGCGACCTGCCAGTCCCAGCGCCAGGTCTGGGCGCCGGGGGGACGAGCGGTGCCGAGGACGTCGGGCACGGCAGACTCCTGAGGAGGGGGTGAGGACCCCTCCATTGTCTCCTACAGGACGTAGAAGTTCTACCGGTCGTAGTATGAGAGCTGTGACACGGCTGGGAGACCTCGAGCGGGCGGCCATGGAGGTCGTCTGGGAGGTCGGGCCGGCCACCGCCCGTCAGGTCGCCGACCGGCTGGCCGACCGCGGCCTGGCCTACACGACCTGGCTCACCGTCCTGACGCGCCTGGAGAAGAAGGCCCTGCTGCGCAAGGACACCTCCGGCCGCGCCCACGTCTACTCCGCCGTCGCCTCCCGCGAGGACCACATCGCCGTGCTGATGCAGCAGGCGCTCAGCCAGGCCGGTGACCGCGAGGCGGCTCTCCAGCACTTCGCCCGGTCGATGAGCCCGCACGAGGCCGAGGCGCTGCGCCGTGCGCTCGAGGAGCACTCCCGCTGATGCCGGCGGGCTCGGGGTGCGCGCTGCCACTCCGTCACCGAGCCTGAGACCGGGAGGCGGGGCGTGCTGAACGCGGCGGTCGGGGTGGGTCTGGTCCTGGTGCTGCTCGTCACCGTGGTCCCGGACCGGCTGGCCCGTGCCGGTTGGCCCCGGCGCGCTCCCACCGCCGGGCTGCTGCTCTGGCAGGCGATCGGGCTGAGCGCCGGGCTGCTCGCGGTCGAGGCGGTCGTGACCGTGGCCCTGGCCCCGTCGGGCCCGACGCACGCCGTGGCGCTCCAGGCCGTGCTCGACGGCCAGGGCCGCGCCCGCTGGTGGTCGCTGCTGGCCGCAGCGCTGGCGCTGGTGCTGGTGGCCCGGCTGGCGCAGGTGTTCGCCGTGTCGGCGGCCCGGACCCTGCGGGCGCGCGCGCAGAACCGCCGGCTCGTCGACCTCGTCGCCACGCGCAACCCCCTGCTGCCCGGGACGAGGGTCGTCGACCACGCCCTTCCGCTGGCCTACTGCCTGCCGGGGCTGCGGCCGCGCGTCGTGCTGTCGCGCGGCGTGCTCGACCTGCTGCGCGAGTCGGAGGTGCGTGCCGTCCTCGCCCACGAGAACGCCCATGTCGAGCAGCGCCACGACCTGGTGGTGCTGCCGTTCTCGGCGTTCGGCACGACGTTCCCGTGGCTGCCGGCCGTGCGGACCGCGCAGGAGCAGGTGGGGCTGCTCGTGGAGATGCTCGCCGACGACCGGGCGGCCCGCACCTGCCCGCCCGAGGTGCTCGCTCGGGCGCTGTACAAGATCGGCTCGGCGGGTGTCCCGAGCGGAGGCCTGGGGGCCGGCGGGAACGACGTCCTCCTGCGGGCCTCCCGGCTGGTCTGCCCGCCGCCGGCGCTGAGCTGGCCGGCCACCGCTGCGGTGGCGGCCGGCACCGCCCTGGTGCTCGCCCTGCCCGCCCTCGGCCTGCTCCTGCCCCTGGTGGCCTGACCCGTCGCCGGCCGGTCCTCCGGCCGGCGGGTCGCCCAGCAGGGGTCCGGCCGGCTCAGCCCACCTGGGCGATGGCGTCCGCGCAGCTCTCCAGCCCGTACGACCGCAGGTACTCCTTGTCGATGCCGGCCGAGGTCGGGCGGCTGCCCAGCAGCGGCAGCAGCTTGGCCTGGTCGGCGCCCGCGGCGGTCACCTGCGCCGACCAGGCCTTGCCCTGCTCGACGAGGGCGGCGAACGGCGTGAGCACCTTGCTCTGCAGGTCGGCGCGGTCCTGCTCGGGCGGCGTCAGCTCGGCGAGCTGCGCCCGCGCCCGGTCGGCGATGCCGATCGTCTCCTGCACGTAGGGGCTGAACTGCTCCGGCGTCGTCGGCGGCGTCAGTGCGGCGAAGTCCTCGTCGGCCGACGTGCAGATCTCGGTCGCGGCCTCGACGTAGGCCTGCTTGGGGTCGACCTGCTCCTCGGCCGGCTCACCGCCGCCGCCGCCTCCGCTGCACGCGGTCAGCGAGGCGGCGGCCGCCAGGGCGACCAGGACGGTTCGGACGGCCGGGACGCGGGAGCGGGAGCTGCGGGAACGGGTCACCTCCCCATCCTGCCGCTCTCAGGGCCGGCGGCCCAGTACCCAGCAGGCCACGGCAGCGGCCGCCCCGACGTTGAGCGAGTCGACGCCCGCCGCCATCGGGATGCGCACCCGCTCGTCGCTGGCGGCCATCACCGGCTCGGTCAGGCCCGGCCCCTCGGTGCCGAACAGCAGGGCGACCCGCTCGTCCGGGTCGACGACGATCTCGCCGAGGTCGGTCGCCGCGGGGTCGGGCGTGAGGGCCAGCACGCGGAAGCCGGCCGCGCGGACGTCGTCGACGCCCTGCGGCCACCGGTCGAGGTAGGCGTACGGGACGGAGAACACCTGTCCCATCGACACCCGCACCGACCGCCGGTAGAGCGGGTCGCACGAGTCGGGGCTGAGCAGGACCGCGTCCATGCCCAGGCCGCCGGCGCACCGGAACACCGCCCCGAGGTTGGTGTGGTTGGTGACCCGCTCCATCACCACGACGCGGCGCGCACCCGCGAGGACGTCCGCCGCGGACGGCAGCGGCAGCCGGCCGAACGACGCGAGCGCGCCCCGGTGGACGTGGAAGCCGGTGACGGCCTCCAGCACGTCGTACGACGCGACGTAGACCGGGCAGTCCAGCGCGGCGACCTCGGGGCCGAGGTCGGCCAGCCGGGAGGGCGAGACGAGCAGCGACCTCGGCGGGTAGCCGGCGGCGGCGGTCCGGGCGATGACCTTCTCGCCCTCGGCCAGGAAGAAGCCGGCCGCGGGCTCGTGTGCGCGGCGGCGCGCGCTGTCGGTGAGCCCCACGTAGTCCGCGACGCGCGGGTCGTCCGGCGCCGCGACGACCTGCGGCGCGGGCCGTCCCGGGCTAGGCAAGGACGGGACGGGCCCGCTCGTACTGCACCGGCCAGGCGACCTCGGCGCCCAGGGCGGTGGCGGCGCGCAGCGGCCAGTGCGGGTCGCGCAGCAGCTCGCGGGCCAGCAGCACCACGTCGGCGGAGCCGTCGGCGAGCACCTGCTCGGCCTGCGCCGGGTCGGTGAGCATCCCGACGGCGCCCGTGGCGACCCCGGCGTCGCGCCGCACCTGGGCGGCGAAGGGCACCTGGTAGCCCGGGCCCGGGGAGACGACCTGGTCGGCGCTGTTGCCGCCGGAGGAGCAGTCGACCAGGTCGACACCGCGGGCTGCCGCCTCCTTGGCCAGCGCCACGGAGTCCTCGACCGTCCAGCCGCCCTCGACCCAGTCGCTGGCCGAGATGCGCAGCACCAGCGGCCGGTCCTGCGGCCAGGCGGCCCGCACGTCCTCCACCACCTCGAGCACCAGGCGCATGCGCCCGGTCAGGTCACCGCCGTAGGCGTCGGTGCGGGTGTTCGACAGCGGGCTCAGGAACTCGTGGAGCAGGTAGCCGTGCGCGGCGTGCACCTCGACCAGGTCGAAGCCGGCGGCGAGCGCGCGCGCGGTCGCGGCCACGAAGTCGGCGCGCACCTCCGCGATCCCGGCCTCGTCGAGAGCTGCGGGCGTGGCGAGCCCGGGGTAGGGGTCGGCGGTCGGGCCGACGGGCTGCCAGCCGCCGTCCCGCGGCGCGACGGCGCTGCGCCCCTCCCACGGCCGCCGGGTGCTGCCCTTGCGGCCGGCGTGCGCGAGCTGCACCCCGGCGAGCGCGCCCTGCGCGCGGACGAAGGCGACGACGCGGGACCAGGCGTCGCGCTGGGCGTCGTTCCACAGGCCGGTGTCCTGCGGGCTGATCCGTCCCTCGGGGCTGACGGCGGTCGCCTCGGTGAGCACCACGCCGGCGCCGCCGACGGCCCGGGCGCCCAGGTGCACGAGGTGCCAGTCGCCGGGCAGCCCGTCGACGGCGGAGTACTGGCACATGGGCGCCACCCAGATGCGGTTGCGGGCGGTCACCCCGCGCAGGACGTGCGGCGAGAACAACATGCTCATGCGAGGGGACAACCGGACAGGGCGGGCATCATTCCGCCGGTACGCTCGTCCGGCTCCCGCCGCCCACCGCCCCCGCACGACAAGGAAGACTCATGGCCGACCTCGGAGACACCAGCCAGGCGAACACCGCTCACAAGCACAAGCGGACCTCGTGGATCACGGTCGGCCTCATCACCGCCGCCAGCATCGTCCTGGGCTTCGCCTTCGTCCTGCGCTCGGTCCCGCTGGCGATCGTCGGTGGTGTGCTGCTCGCGGCGGGCGTCGTGCTGGGCATCACCGGCGGGATCATGGACGACGCCGAGTAGCGGACGACGGCCGGTCCTAGCCGGCCTGCGCCCGCTGCTCCGCCGGCGACGCCTGACCCGCGGTCAGCGGCGGGCGTGCCGCCGGCGGCGACTGGGCCGACAGCGGCACGGTGAAGCGCACGACCGCCCCGCCCTCCGGGCGGTTGTCGGCGGTGACCGTCCCGCCCTGCGCCTCGACCAGCTGGCGGACGATGTAGAGGCCGAGGCCGACGCCGCCGTACTCGCGGGTGTTGGTGTCACCGGCCTGGAAGAACGGCGCGAACAGCGCGTCGCCGCCGCCGTCCGGGATCCCGATGCCCTCGTCGGTGACCTCGACGGCGGCGTACGCCCCGGCCTGCCGGGCGCTCACCCGCACCCGACCGCCGCGGGGGCTGTACTTCACGGCGTTCTCCACGAGCTGCCGGACGATGTGCTCGACGCTGAGCGGGTCGCCCAGGACCACCAGCGGCGTCGGCGGCACGTCGAGCTCGAGCCGGTGGCGGCCGGCGGCGTCCGGGCGGCCGGGGGACGCGCCCGACGCCATCACGGAGGCCTGCGCCGAGGTGAGCGCGGACGACAGCGCCGACGACAGCTCGAACGGACGGGTGTCGGCGGAGTGCCGGGCCGCCCCCGCCCGCGCCCCCAGCAGCAGGTGCTCGGTGAGGGCGACCAGGGCGTCCGTGCGCTCGGCGACGGTGGCCAGCGCCGCACGCCGGCGCTCGTCGTCGAGGACGTCCCAGCGTCGCTGCAGGACGTGCACGTAGCCCTTGATCGCGGTCAGCGGCGTGCGCAGCTCGTGGCTGGTGGTGGCCAGGAACAGGTCCTTGGCCTCGTCGAGCGCCCGGTGGCGGCTGATGTCGCGCACGGCCACCACCCGCTCGCCGGTGTCCTCGAGCTCGGTCGCGACCGTCTCCAGCCACCGGGAGCCGACCGTCGAGTGCAGGACGTCGCCCGAGCCGCCGACCTCGAACGGCGGCCGCGCCCCCAGCAGCGCGTCGCGGGGGACGTCGAGCAGCGTCGCCGCAGCGTCGTTGCACGAGGCCACCGTCCCGTCCGGGGCCAGGACGAGCACGCCGTCGGCCAGCACGTCGACCACCGCCTGCTCGTGCTCGCTGCGCGCGACCGCGGCGGCGCGGCTCTGCTCGAGGCGGGCGACCTGGCGGGCGAGGACCTCGCCGACCAGCACGCACACCGGTATCGCGACGGTCACCGAGCCGATCGCGGTGTCCGGCGGCTCGTCGACGGTGAGGAACGGCAGGAGGTAGGCCACGACCGCCGCCGGGGCGATCCACAGCGAGGTGCCCGGTGGCTGGGCGATCCCGACCCACACGAAGACGACCACGTAGTAGGTCGCGTAGCTGTAGGGGCTGACGTCGCCGTAGCGCGTGCCGGCCACCAGCAGGACGAAGGCGGCCAGCACCACGACGAGCTGCGCCCGCAGGGGCAGCCGGTCCCACGGCACGACGAGGCAGACGGCGCCGAGCAGCAGCGCCAGCACGGCGACGAGGTTGAGGACCCGGACGTCGAGGTGGGCGCTGCCGGGGATGTAGTTGTTGACCAGGGTGAAGGCGCCGGCAGCCAGGAGCAGACGACCGCCCTGGCGCCCGCCTGCCGCACGCCTCACCGGGACAGCATGCACGTCGCTCTTTCCCGATCGCTCACCGAGCACAGGAAACTACCCCCCGTGGCGCCAGAACCACCCGACGTTACTAGCGCAGGCCCTGCTCGAGCAGCCAGTCGCGGCGGTCGGCCAGCACCTGGACGGGCGCGGCGGCGGACGGCGGTCCGGGCACGGCCGTGCGCACCCGGGCGTGCACCACGCCGTGCGGAGCGCCGGTGCGCGCGGCCAGCGCGCCGACCAGGCGGTTGATCTCGCGCCGCAGGTCGCCGGCGGCGCGCCACGAGCGGGCGTCGAGCTCGGCCGCCGCAAGCTCGCGGTCACTGCCCGCATCGTCGACGCCTCCCTCGTCCACCCGGGTGCTGGAGGCGCGCCGGCGGTGGTCGGCGTCGCGCCGTGACAGCAGCGCGGCGGTCTGCTCGGCCGACAGCAGCCCGGGCAGCCCGACGAAGTCGGCGTCCTCGCCGGTCAGCGGGGCGCCGGCTGCCGCGTCGGCGGTCACCGCGCGCCCGCCGTGCAGCACGTGCGCGAACTCCGCCTCGGCCCCCAGTGCCTGCCACGAGTCGACCGGCCGGTCGTCGGCGCGCTCCGGAGGCGGCAGCGGGTCGAGCAGCTCCTCCCCCGGCGCCGGTGGGGGCAGCACGTGGTTGCGCTCGCCCTCCAGCTCGGCGGCCAGGGCCAGCAGCGGGCGCACGGCCGGCAGGAAGACGGTCGCGGACTCCCCCGGCCGCCGTGAGCGGACGACCCGGCCGACGGCCTGCGCGAAGAACAGCGGGGTGCGGTACGACGTCATCCAGGCCAGGCACGCCGCCCGCGGCACGTCGACCCCCTCGGAGATCATGCGGACGCAGACCGCGAAGCGGTCGGTGCCCCGGGCGAAGGCGCTGATCTTCCTCGACGCGCGGGGGTCGTCGGACAGGATCAGCGCGGGCGTGCTGCCCGTGACGCGCTTGACCAGGGCGGCGTACGCCCGGGCGTCCGACTGGTCGCTGGCGAGCACGAGCCCGGCAGCGTCGGGCATGCCGGCCTCGCGCAGCACGGTGAGGCGCTCGTCCATGGCCGCGAGCACGTGCGGCACCCACTCGCCGCCGGGGTCCAGCGCCGTCCGCCAGGCGGTCGCCTCGACCGACGCCGTCGACTCCCCGGTCAGCGACGCCGACACCACCTCCCCGGCGCTGTTGCGCCAGCGCGAGACCCCGGTGTAGGCGGCGAAGACCACGGGCCGGACCACGCCGTCGGCCAGCGCCGAGCGGTAGCCGTAGGTGTAGTCGGCGACGCTCGCCAGCGCGCCGTCGCCGTCGGACTCGTAGCGCACGAACGGGATCCGCTCGTCGGCCCGGGTGCGGAACGGGGTGCCCGTCAGCGCCAGGCGCCGCCGGGCCGGCTCGAAGGCCTCCGCGACGGCCTCCCCCCACGACAGCCCGTCGCCGGCGTGGTGGATCTCGTCGAGCACGACGAGGGTGCGCCGGCCGTGCTCGGTGCGGCTGCGGTGCACCGCCGGGCGCTGGGCGACCTGCGCGTAGGTCGTGACGTAGCCGAGCACGTCGGGGCGCAGGCGGTCGTCGTTGCGGACCGTGGGGTCCAGCGTGATGCCGGCGGCCTCGGCGGCCTCGGCCCACTGCGTGCGCAGGTGGTCGGTCGGCACCACGACGACGACCCGGGTGACCTCCCGGCGCTCGAGCAGCTCGGCGGCGAGGGCGAGGGCGAACGACGTCTTGCCGGCGCCCGGCGTGGCGGTCACCAGGAAGTCGGTGCTCCGCGCGTCGCGGTGGGCCTGCAGCGCCTCGCGCTGCCAGGCGCGCAGCGGGCGCCGCGGGGACGCCGCAGCGGCGAGGGGGGCGGTCACGGGGGGCGTCTCCGGGCGGTCGGGCCGTGTCGTGCGAGGGGCGGGTGCGGACCGTCGGAGCGGCCGGGCGAGGGCCCGACCCTAGGCGACGCCGGCGAGCTCCCGGCGCCCGGACACGCCGCCCCCGGGCGGGCCGGCGCACGCACCTAGGCTGCGCCCGGTGAGCAGGGTCGCGGCGGTCGCGGCGGGCAACGCCGACACGGCCGCCGCCGCCGCTGCTGCGCTGCGGGCCGGGGGGAACGCGGTCGACGCCGCCGTCGCCGCGGGCTTCGCGTCGGCCGTGACCGAGCCGGGCCTGTCGAGCCTGGGCGGCGGCGGCTTCCTGCTGTGGGCGCCGCCCGACGGCCCCGAGCGCCTGCTCGACTTCTTCGTCGACGCGCCCGGCCGGGGCCGGCCCGCGGGAGAGCTGGCGCCGTCCTTCCTGCCCGTCACCGTCCGCTTCCTGGGCGCCGACCAGGTCTTCTCCGCCGGCTGGGGGTCGGTGGCGGTGCCCGGCTGCCTCGACGGCTACCTGCACGCCCTGCGGAGCCTGGGCCGCCTGCCGGTCCGGCAGGTCGTCGCGCCGGCCGCGCAGCTGGCCCGCTCGGGGACCGTCGTCGACGAGGCGCAGGGCTCCCTGCTGGTGCTGCTGGAGGAGATCCTCACCCTCACCGCCGAGGGCCGCGCGGTCTTCGCGCCGACCGGCCGTGTCCTGCGCCCGGGTGAGCGCATGCGCAACCCGGCCCTGGCCGACCTGCTCGACGACGTCGCCCGCGGGACGGTGGCCGGCGCCGCAGCGCTCGCGCCGGCCCTGGAGGCCGCCGCCGGGTCCGCCGGCGGGCTGCTGACCGCCGACGACGTCCGGGCGTACGAGGTCGTCGAGCGCGCGCCGCTGCGGACGTCCTACCGCGGCGCCGAGGTGGTCACCAACCCGCCACCGTCGTTCGGCGGCGGGCTCGTGCTGTCGGCGCTGGCCGAGCTGGAGCCGTCCCCGCCGCAGGACGGCTCACCGCAGGCGGTGCTGCGGCTCGCCGGGGCGCTGGTGCGGATGTCCGAGCGGCACGTCCTGGGGCCGCGGTCGGTGCGCGGCACGACGCACGTCAGCGTCGTCGACGGCGACGGAGGGCTGGCCGCCATGACCATGTCGAACGGCAGCTGCTCCGGCGTGTTCGCCCCCGGCACCGGCATCCAGCTGAACAACGTCATGGGCGAGGCGGACCTGCACCCGACCGGCTCGCCCACCGTCCCCGGTGTGCGGATCGGCTCGATGATGGCGCCGACGCTGCTGCGCCGGCCCGACGGCACGCGCACGGCGCTGGGCAGCGGCGGGAGCGAGCGGATCCGCAGCGCCCTGCTGTGCGCGCTGACCGCGCTGGTCGACCGCGGCGAGGACCTCGCGGCCGCCGTCGCCGCGCCCCGGCTGCACTGGGACCGCACGGCCCTGCAGGTGGAGCCGGGACTTCCTTCGGCGGTCCTGCGGGCCCTGCGCGCTGCACAGCCGGTCGCGCAGTGGTCGCGGCGCGACCTCTACTTCGGGGGCGTGCACGCCGTCTCGCGCCGCACCGACGGCTCCGTGGACGCCGCGGGCGACGCGCGCCGGGCCGGCGCCACCCGTGTCGTCGTGCTCGGCTGAGATCAGCCGGCTTCGGTGACGAAGTCGATCAGCATCTCGACCGAGCGCAGGACCGGGACCTCCAGGTCGGCGTAGGAGTCGACGCCGGCCAGCACCCGCTTCCAGCCCTCCCAGGTCTGGCCCCAGCCGAGCGCCGCGCACACCCCCTCCTTCCACGGCGTGCCCTTCGGCACCACCGGCCAGGCGGCGATCCCGACGGCGGCCGGCTTGACCGCCTGCCACACGTCGACGTACGGGTGGCCGGTCACGAGGACGTGCGGGGAGTCGACGGCGGCGACGATGCGGCTCTCCTTGCTGCCCGCCACCAGGTGGTCGACGAGCACGCCGAGCCGCCGGGAGGGCCCGGGACCGAACGCCCGGACGGCCGCGGCGAGGTCGTCGACGCCGTCGAGCGGCTCGACGACGACGCCCTCGACGCGCAGGTCGTGCCCCCAGACGCGCTCGACCAGCTCGGCGTCGTGGGTGCCCTCCACCCAGATGCGGCTGGCCCGGGCGACCTGCGCCCTGAGCCCGTGCACGGCGACGGAGCCCGACGCCGTGCGGGTCGGCCCGGCGGGGGGCGTGGCCGCAGGCCGCACGAGCGTGACCGGCACCCCCTCCAGCAGGAACGCGCCTGGCTCGAGCGGGAAGACCCGCACCCTGCCGTGGCGGTCCTCCAGCGAGACCCGCGCCCGGTCGCACTCCACGACCGCGCCGCACCAGCCGGTGGAGGCCTCCTCCACGACCAGACCGGACTCGGCCGGCACCGTCTCGACGACCCGCCGCGGCGGGCGGGCGGTGACGACGGACGGGTCGTAGGAGCGGCTGCGCATGGCGCGTCACGCTAGGCCCGACCTGCGCCCGCGCTGGCTAGGCTCGCTGCTCGTGCCGACCGACGCGGGGACCCCTCCCCGGAGCGCGCTGCTCGCCGCCTGGGGCAACGCCTGGCTGGCCGGCGACGCCGGCCTGCCGGAGCTGGTGCAGCGGGTCGGCGCGCACGACGACGCGCACACCGTCACGGGCCTGTCCGCCGACGACCTGCCGCTCGAGCGCGCGGTCGCCCGGCTGCGGGCGGCCGGTGTCGCGCGGATGCGCCTCGTGCTGCCGGTGCCGGGCGACGCGCTGGGGCTGCCCGGCCCGGGCGCCTTCACCACGGCGGCGCTGTCGGCCAGCGAGGGCGTGCTGGCGCTGCGGGACGACGGCACGGGCACCGGCCTGGTGCCCGGCCTGCAGTCGCACGGCTCGCCCTTCGACGGCACCGTGACCACGGTGACGTGGACGGCGTACGACGTGGTCGCCGCCGGTCCCGACCCCGGGCCGTTCCTGCACGAGGCCGAGCACGACCTGCGCCGCGGCGTCGTGGAGTGCGCCTGCGTCCTGCGCGACCTCGACGTCGCGCGCTGGCGCCCCGACGTCGCGGGGGCGCTGTCGGACCTGCGGCGGCAGGCCCGCGCCGGTCTCGACGAGGACGAGCTGCCCGGCGGCTACCCGCAGCGCGCCCGGGCGCTGCTGGTGCAGGCCCGCCAGCTCGCGGGGGTGCTGCACCTCGCGGGCCAGGACATCGGCGGCGCCCTCGACACGCGGGAGGCAGCCGGCCGCGAGCAGGCCCTGCGCGAGCTCGGCCGCCTGGTCCGGCGGGCGCGCGTGGCGGGCTACAACGCCTACGGCCTGCCCGGGTGAGCCTGCTGCTGACCGTCACCGGACGGGACCGTCCGGGCGTCACCGCGGCGCTGTTCGACGTGCTCGCCGAGCACGGCGCCGAGGTCGACGACGTGGAGCAGGTCGTGGTGCACGACCGCCTCCTGCTCGGCGTCGCGGTGGCCGGGACGGCGGGCACCGGCCTGCGGCGGGCGCTGGCCACCCGCGCGGCCGAGCTGGAGGTCGACGTCGAGCTGACGCCGCTGGACGACGACGAGTCCCCGGACGGCGGCGTCCGCCACCACGTCACCGTGCTGGGCGCGCCGCTGGGGCCGGCCGCGTTCGCCGGGGTCGCCCGGCGGCTGGCCGCGTGCGGCGCCAACATCGAGCGCGTCCTGCGGCTGTCGAGCTACCCGCTGGCGGCGTACGACCTGCTGGTCTCGGGAGGGCGCACCGCGGACCTGCGCGCCGCGCTCGCCGCCGAGGCCGTGCAGCAGTCGGTCGACATCGCCGTCGAGCCGGCCACGCTCTGGAGGCGCGCGCGGCGGCTCGTCGTGATGGACGTCGACAGCACGCTCGTGCAGGGCGAGGTCATCGAGATGCTGGCGGCGAGGGCCGGCTGCGGGTCGCAGGTCGCCGACGTCACCCGCCGGGCGATGGAGGGCGAGCTCGACTTCGAGGCCAGCCTGCGGGCGCGGGTGGCACTGCTCGAGGGGCTGCCGGTGGCGGCCGTCGACGACGTGCGGGCCGCGGTGCGCCTGGCCCCCGGTGCCCGCACGCTCGTGCGCACCCTCAAGCGGCTGGGCTACGCCGTCGGCATCGTCAGCGGCGGGTTCACCAGTGTCACCGCCGACCTCGTCGCCGACCTCGGGCTCGACCACGCGCTCGCCAACGAGCTCGAGGTGGTCGACGGACGGCTGACGGGCCGCGTCGTCGGGCGGGTCGTCGACCGGGCCCGCAAGGCGGAGGCGCTGCGGGAGTTCGCGGCCGCCGAGGGCCTGACGATGGCGCAGACCGTGGCGATCGGGGACGGCGCCAACGACCTCGACATGCTGGCCGCGGCCGGGTTGGGCATCGCCTTCAACGCCAAGCCGGTGGTGCGCGAGGCCGCCGACGCGGCCCTGTCGGTGCCCTACCTCGACGCCGTGCTCTTCCTGCTCGGCGTCCCGCGCGAGGAGGTCGAGGCGGCGGACGCGGCCGACGACTGACAGGACGGCCGGTCGGCAACCGGTTTCCGGCGCGTCCCGCCGAGGACGCCCGCCGGTCACCCGGGCTCGGGTACTTTCCGCGTGATCCGGCCCGCGCCGGCACCCCGCTCGCCGAGGAGCCCCGTGCTGCCCTCCCGCCTGCGTGCCCGCACCGGCCTGGCCGTGCTCGCCGCGACCCTCGCCCTCACCACCGCCTGCGGCGAGGCCCCGCAGCGCGAGTCGGACGACGGGGGTGACTCCGGGTCCGCGTCGGGAGCCTCCGCCGCGACCGCCACCTCGGCCGAGGACCTCGGCGGCCTGGCCGCCCTCGAGGAGGCCGCCAAGGAGGAGGGCAAGCTCAACGTCATCGCGCTGCCGCCCGACTGGACCAACTACGGCGAGATGATCTCGACGTTCAGCGAGAAGTACGGCATCACCGTCGACTCCGCCCAGCCCGACGCCAACAGCCAGGACGAGATCAACGCCGCCGAGCAGCTCAAGGGCACCGACCGGGCACCTGACGTCTTCGACCTCGGGTCGGCGATCGCCCGGGCCAACGTCGACATGTTCGCGCCGTACCAGGTCGCGACGTGGGACGACATCCCCGAGGAGCTGAAGGACCCCGAGGGCCGGCACGTCAGCGACTACACCGGCTACATGTCGATCGGCTACGACGCCGGCGCCGTCCCTGCGCCCACGAGCGTCGAGGACCTGCTCGGCCCGCAGTACAAGGGCAAGGTCGCCCTCAACGGCGACCCGACGACGGCGGCCGCGGCGTTCAACGGCGTGGTCATGGCCGCGCTCGAGACCGGCGGCTCGCCCGACGACGTCGCGCCCGGCGTCGAGTTCTTCCGCAAGCTCAAGGCCGCCGGCAACTTCCTGCCGGTCGACCCGACCCCTGCGACGATCGCCTCGGGGCAGACCCCCGTCGTCATCGACTGGGACTACACCAACGCCGCGCAGACGCAGGCCCTGGCGGGCAAGCGCGACTGGAAGGTCGTGGTGCCCGAGGGCGCCGTCGTGAGCTCCTACTACCAGCAGGCGATCAACAAGGACGCCCCCAACCCGGCGGCTGCCCGCCTGTGGCAGGAGTTCCTCTACTCCGACGAGGGCCAGAACATCTGGCTCGAGGGCTTCGGCCGCCCCGTGCGCGCCGAGGCCATGCAGGAGGCCGGCACGATCGACGAGGAGGCGTTCGCCAACCTGCCGGAGGCGCAGGGCGACCCGGTCAACCTCACGGTCGAGCAGGAGGAGAAGGCCAAGAACTACCTGTCGGCCAACTGGGCGCAGGCGATCAGCTGACGAGCACGTCGCGGGGCGCGGCGCCCGCCGTCGGGGCTCCCGGGCACGAGGGCCGGACGGCGGCGTCCGCCGCGCCCGCTCCCCGACCCGGGCGCTCCCGGCGGGCGCTGCTGCCCCTGCTCGGCGCAGTGCCCTTCCTGCTCTACGTCGGCGTGTTCCTGCTCTACCCCACCCTGGTGGTGGTGGCCGGCGCCTTCGTCGACAGCGAGGGGGTGCCCACGCTCGACAACGTCCGGACGGCCGCGACGGGGCCGTACCTCGACGCCTTCGTCCGCAGCCTGCAGCTGTCGGCCCTCACCGCCGTCATCGGGGCGGTGCTCGGCGCCCTGCTCGCCTGGGCCGTCGTCACCGGCAGGCCGGACGGAGCGCTGCGCCGCGTCGTCACCTCGGCGGCCGGGGTGCTGGCGCAGTTCGGCGGGGTGACGCTCGCCTTCGCCTTCCTCGCCACGGTGGGCTTCGAGGGTCTGGTCACCGTGTGGCTGCGCGACCGCGGTCTCGACATCTTCGCGGGCGGGGCGTGGATCTTCGAGCTGTCGGGGCTGGCCCTGGTCTACACCTACTTCCAGGTGCCGCTCATGGTCATCGTCTTCCTGCCGGCGCTCGACGGCCTCAAGCCGCAGTGGCGGGAGGCTGCGCGCAGCCTGGGCGGGACGAGCTGGACCTACTGGCGCCGCGTCGCCGGGCCGGTGCTCGCCCCGGCCTTCCTCGGCTCGACGCTGCTGCTGTTCGCCAACGCCTTCTCCGCCTACGCCACCGCCGCGGCGCTGGTCTCCCAGGGAGCGCCGATCGCGCCCCTGCAGATCCGGGCGCTGCAGACCAGCGAGGTGATCATCGGGCAGCAGAACCTCGGGCGGGCCCTGGGTCTGGGCATGGTGCTCGTCGTCACCGGCGTGATGCTGCTGTACGCGCTGCTGCAGCGCCGTACGACGCGGTGGCTGCGGTGAGGGGGCCGGAGTGAGCGTCCGGCTGTTCCGCTACGGCATCCTGCTCGTGCTCGGGACCTTCTTCCTGCTGCCGCTGTTCGCGATGCTCGAGTTCTCGACGCGCGGCGGGCTGGAGGGCGGCCGCGACCTGAGCGCCTGGCGGGCGATCGGCGACGACCCGCAGCTCGTCGACGCGATCCTCACCTCGCTGCAGCTGGCGGTCCTGACCAGCGTGCTGATGCTGGTGCTCCTGCTGCCGACGATGGTGTGGGTCCACCTGCGCGTGCCGGTGCTGCGCCGATTGGTCGAGTTCCTGTGCCTGCTGCCGCTGGTCATCCCGGCGATCGTGCTGGTCGTCGGGATCGCCCCGCTGTACTCGTGGGTCACCTACTTCCTGGGCGACTCGTCGCTGACCCTGACGTTCGTCTACGTCGTGCTGGTGCTGCCGTACGCCTTCCGCGCGCTGGAGTCGGGGCTGTCCGCGATGGACCTCAGGACGCTGTCCGAGGCGGCCCGCAGCCTGGGCGCCGGCTGGGGCACCGTGCTCCTGCGCGTCGTGCTCCCGGGGGTGCGCGGGGCCGTGCTGTCCGCCGCCCTGCTCACGGTGGCCCTCGTGCTCGGGGAGTTCACGCTGGCCTCCCTGCTCAACTTCCCCAACCTGCAGGTCGCGGTGAACCTCATCGGCAAGCGCGACGCCGCCCTGTCGATCGCGGTGTCGCTCGCCGCCCTGCTGCTGGCGTTCGGCCTGCTGCTGGCGCTGTCGATCGTCGGCGGTCGGCGGCGGACCTCGCGCGAGGTCGAGCCGCTGGCGCCGACCCCTGCTCCTGCGACCGACGGAGTGCGCGCATGACGTCCTGCAGTGCCGCCCTCGTCCCCCCGACCGAGGGAGTGCGCGCATGACGTCCGGCACCGAGGTCCGGCTGGTGGACCTGCACCGCGCCTACGCGGGCGTACCGGCCCTCGACGGACTGGACCTGCGGGTCGAGCCGGGCGAGTTCGTGTCCCTGCTCGGGCCGTCCGGGTGCGGCAAGACGACGGCACTGCGCGTGCTCGGCGGGCTGGAGACCGTCGACCGCGGGCAGGTGCTCGTCGGCGGCCAGGACATCACCGACGTCCCGGCGCACCGCCGTGACATGGGGATGGTCTTCCAGGCCTACAGCCTGTTCCCCAACCTGACGGCACGCGACAACGTCGGCTTCGGCCTGCGCCTGCGCAAGGTGTCGGGCAAGGACGAGCGACGCCGGGCCGGGGAGCTGCTCGAGCTCGTCGGGCTCGGCGCGCAGGCCGCCAAGTACCCCCACCAGATGTCCGGCGGCCAGCAGCAGCGGGTGGCGCTCGCCCGGGCCCTGGCCATCCAGCCGCGGGTGCTGCTGCTCGACGAGCCGCTGTCGGCCCTCGACGCCCAGGTGCGGGTGCAGCTCCGCGAGGAGATCCGCCGGATCCAGACCGAGCTGGCGATCACGACGCTGTTCGTCACCCACGACCAGGAGGAGGCGCTGGCGATCAGCGACCGGGTGGGCGTCATGTCCAAGGGCCGCCTCGAGCAGCTCGACGCACCGGCCACGGTCTACCGGCAGCCGGCCACGCCGTTCGTCGCCGAGTTCATCGGGGTGACGAACTCCTTCGCGGGCACCGTCGCCGACAGCAGCGTCGTGCTGCCCGCGGGCTCCCGCCTGCCCGCCCGGGTGGTCGCGGCGCACCCCGCGGGCAGCGCCGTGCGCGTGCTCGTGCGCCCCGGTGACCTGCAGGTCCGCACCGACGGCCCGGGACAGCTCTCGGGGACGGTCCTGACGCAGAGCTTCCTCGGCCCGGTCACCCGGCTGAGCGTCAAGCTCCCCTCGGGCGACGTCGTGCGCGTGGACGTCCCGTCCGAGCGCGCCGCCGCGACGCCGACGGGGGCCCCGGTCGAACTGGCCGTCGACCCCTCCGCCGCCATGCTGGCCGACGCTCGGGGCTGAGCGGCGCGGGCGGTCGGTCGCTCGGCGGGCAGCGCCGTCACCCCCCGGGGCGCGCCCCGTCAGCCCCCGGGCTCAGCGCCGTCAGGCCTCGGCGCGCAGCCAGACCGTCGCTGCCGGCGGGACCGTCACCAGCTCCCCCTCGAGCGCAGCACCGTCCGCCGTCGCCTCCAGGAGCACGGCCCCGGCGGTCACCGGCACCTGCACCGGCTCGCCCGCGGTGTTGAGGACCGCCAGGAAGGACCCGCGGCGGTAGGCCAGCACGTCCTCGTCGGTGTCCAGCAGCTCGACCTGCTCGGGCAGGCCCTCCGCCAGCAGGGCCCGACGCCCGGCCAGCAGCCGGCGGTAGGTGTTGAGCACCGACGACGGGTCGTCCTCCTGCGCGGCGACGGCGAGCGCCTGCGCGTCGTCGCCGAACGGCAACCACGGGTCGCCGGTCGTGAAGCCGAAGCCGGGCGGCTCGGCCGTCCACGGGATCGGCGTGCGGCAGCCGTCGCGTCCGGGCTGCTCGCCGTTGGTGCGCAGGAACACCGGGTCCTCCCGCCGGTCGAGCGGCACGTCGCTCTCGTCCAGGCCCAGTTCCTCGCCCTGGTAGAGGTACGGCGAGCCCGGCAGGCCGTACAGCAGCGCCGACACGGCCAGGCCGCGGCGCCGGCCGAGGTCACCGCCGCCGTAGCGCGTGACGTGCCGGACGAGGTCGTGGTTGGACAGCACCCACGTGCCGGGCGAGAAGGCGGCCAGGGCCTGCTCGACGACCGCCCGCAGTCCCTTGGCCCCCCACTCGGCCTTCATGACCGTGAAGTTGAACGCCTGGTGCAGCCGGGTGTCGCCGACGTAGCGGGCGATCCGGGCGACGTCGAACAGGAAGACCTCGCCGACGAGCATCCGGTCGCCGGGGTAGGTGTCGAGCAGCGCCCGCCACTCCTCGTAGACCTCCAGGACCTCGTCCTGGTCCCAGATGTGGGTCTCCGTGACGTCGTCGGTGAACAGCCCGCCGATCTCCCCCACCGGGGCGTCCGCGAGCTCGGGATGCCGGTAGAGCGAGTGCGCGACGTCGATGCGGAAGCCGTCGACCCCCCGGTCGAGCCAGAAGCGCAGGATGCTCAGGAACTCCTCGTGCACCTCGCGGTTGGTCCAGTCGAGGTCGGGCTGCCCCTCGTCGAACATGTGCAGGTACCACTGGCCGTCCGGAGACTCACGGGTCCAGGCCGACCCGCCGAACACGCTGTGCCAGTTGTTCGGCGGCTCCTCACCGCGGGGGCCCTTGCCGTCGCGGAAGACGTAGCGCGAGCGCGCCGACGACGACGGGTCGGCCAGCGCCTGCCGGAACCACGGGTGGGCGCTCGAGGTGTGGTTCGGGACGATGTCGACGATGACCTTGAGGCCCAGCCCGTGCGCCTCCGACAGCAGCCGGTCGAACTCCGCGAGCGTGCCGAAGACCGGCTCGACGTCGCGGTAGTCGGCCACGTCGTAGCCGTGGTCGGCCTGCGGCGAGGGGTAGAACGGCGTCAGCCAGACGGCGTCCACGCCGAGCGTCGCGAGGTGCGGCAGGTGGGAGCGGATGCCCTCGAGGTCGCCGACCCCGTCACCCGAGCTGTCGGCGAACGAGCGGACGTAGACCTCGTAGACGACGGCGTCGCGCCACCACTGCTTCGACATGGGCCACGACGCTAGCGGGACGGCCGCGCCGCTGGCGGACAGCACCCGACCGGGCAGCGGTCGTACGTGGTCGGCGCGCCGTGCGACGGGAGCTCCTCCCCCGCCAGCCGCTCGACCACGAGGTCACGCAGCATCCGCACGAACTGCGGGTCGGTGCCGACCGTCGCCGCGCGCTTGGCGGTGAAGCCGTCGAGGTCGGCGACCTGCTCCTGCGCCTGCAGGTCGAGGTCGTACAGCACCTCGACGTGGTCGCTCGTGAAGCCGATCGGGACCATCACCGCCTCGCGCACGCCCGAGGCGTGCAGCGCCACCAGGTGGTCGCCGACGTCGGGCTCGAGCCACGGCACGTGCGGCGGTCCGCTGCGCGACTGGAAGACCAGGTCCCACTCCCGGTCACCCCCCAGCCGGGCCACGACGCCGGCGGCCGCCGTCCGCAGCGCCGAGACGTACGCCCCGCTCACCTCCGGCGGGCCGCTGCTGTCGGCCATCGACAGCGGGATCGAGTGGGCGGTGAACACCAGCCGCGCGTCGGGCGAGGGCGAGGTCGCGGCGACGTTGCGGGCCATCGGGCCGAGGAAGCCCTCCTCGGGCCAGTAGTGCCGGAGCTTGCTGATCAGCGGAGCTCCCGGCCCCACCTCGGCGCGGGCGCGCCACCAGTCCTCGCGGTACTGCCGGCAGCCGCTGTACGACGGGAACGCGCTCGTGACGACCGCCAGCGCGTGCCGGCGCCCGTCGTCGCGCATCTGCGCCACCGCCTCGGCGAGGAACGGGTGCCAGTTGCGGTTGCCCCAGTAGACGGGCAGGTCCGGACCGGAGGCGGCGAGCTCGGCCTCGAGGGCGGCCTTGAGCGCTCGCGCCTGCGCGTTGATGGGGCTGACGCCGCCGAAGACCTCCAGGTAGTGGCGGCTGACCTCCTCCAGCCGGGCCTGCGGGATGCCGCGGCCACGCGTGACGTTCTGCATGAACGGCAGCACGTGCTCGGGCGCCTCCGGCCCGCCGAAGGAGACCAGCAGCAGCGCGTCGACGGGCGGTGCCTGCAGCGGGCGCGTGTCGATGTCGTCGTACGTCGCAGCTGTCACGGGCCGATCCTCTCCGGCGCGGGTCGCCGTCGCACGACGGGACCGCTCGGCGTGCGCGAGGTCACGGCGTACGGGAGGCTGGCGCCGTGGGTCTGTTCTCGGTGCTCGCGCTGATCGGTCCGCTCCTGCTGCTGGCGACCACCGTCGTGGGCCTGTGGGCGCACGGGCCGCTGGGATGGCTGGCGTCGGTCGCGCTGGTGGCGGCCGTCGCCTGGGCCTGCCGGTGGAGCACCCGGGTGACGCTGCGCTGGTGGCGCAGCACCAAGGCCCCGGAGCAGCCGCAGGTGCGGCCCTCCCACGCCCGCCGCTGAGCGTGGGAGACGCTGGGTAGCGTGCGGGCCCCGTCCCAGGCCCAGGAGTCCGCGTGCGCGCTGTCCAGATCACCGAGTTCGGCGGACCCGAGGTCCTGACGCTCACCGAGCTGCCCGACCCGGTCGCCGAGGGCGGCCTGCAGGTGCTCGAGGTCAGCTCCGCCGGAGTCAACTACGCCGACACCCACCAGGTCGAGGACAGCTACCTGTCCAAGACGACCCTGCCGCTCGTGCCGGGCAGCGAGGTCGTCGGCCGGCTTCCCGACGGCCGTCGCGTCGCGGCGTTCGCCATGGGCGGCGGCTACGCCGAGAAGGCCCTCGTGCACCCCGCCATGACCTTCCCGCTGCCCGACGCGGTCAGCGACGGCCAGGCGCTGTCGCTGATGGTGCAGGGGCTGACCGCCTGGCACCTCCTGCGCACCTCGACGCACATGGCGCCCGGCGAGTCGGTGGTGGTGCACGCCGCGGCCGGCGGCGTCGGGACGCTGGCCGTCCAGCTGGCCAAGGCCTGGGGGGCGGGCAACGTCATCGGCGTGGCCTCCTCGCCCGACAAGCGCGAGCTGGCGCGGTCCCTCGGCGCCGACGAGACCGTCGACGCCGGTGCCGCCGACCTCAAGGCGGCGCTGCAGGCCGCGAACGCCGGGCACAAGGTCGACGTCGTGCTGGAGATGGTGGGCGGGCCGACGCTCGACGCCTCGCTCGCAGCGCTGGCGCCGTTCGGCCGCCTGGCGACGTTCGGGATGGCCTCGCGGCAGCAGCCGTCGCCGATCGAGCCCGGCGCCCTGATGTCGCGCAGCCGGGGGGTCATCGGCTTCTGGCTGGCCCACTGCTTCTCGCGACCCGACATGCTCACCGGCCCGATGGCCGAGCTGCTGCAGCGCGTCGAGGCCGGCACCCTCACGCCGATCGTCGGGGGCACCTACCCGCTGTCGGAGGCGCACCGCGCCCACGAGGACCTGCTCTCGCGGGCGAGCTCGGGCAAGCTCGTCCTGGACTGCACTGCCTGACAGCGGGTAGGCGCGGCGCCATGACGTCGCCCACGGACTCCCCCACACCGTCCGGCACCGCCGGCTCGCGCTCCGCCATCGTCACCGCGTCGGACTCCGGCATCGGCAAGGCCACGGCGGTGACCTTGGCGAAGGCCGGCTTCGACATCGGCATCACCTGGCACGACGACGAGGCCGGCGCGCAGGGCACCGCCGAGGAGGTGCGGGCGCTCGGCCGCAGGGCCGAGGTGCGCCGGCTCGACCTCGAACAGCTGCCCGAGGCGGCCGACGTCGTCGACGAGCTGGCCGACGCGCTCGGCGGGCAGCTGTGGGCGCTGGTCAGCAACGCCGGCGGCGGCAGCGGCGGGCCGTTCCTCGAGCTGCCGTACGAGCAGTGGCGCACCCGCATGCGGGTCAACCTGGACGGCGCGTTCCTGTGCATGCAGCGCGCCGCCCGGCGGATGGTCGCGGCCGGCGCGGGTGGTCGGCTGGTCGCCGTCACCAGCGTGCACGAGACGGCGCCGCGGGTCGGGTCGAGCGACTACGTCACGGCCAAGCACGGGCTGGGCGGGCTGGTGAAGAACGCCGCCCTCGAGCTCTCGCAGCACGGCATCACCGTCAACGCGGTGGCGCCCGGCGAGATCGCCACGCCGCTGACCGGCCAGGAGGACACCGACCCGGAGTCCGAGCGCCGCCCCGGCGTGCCGCTCGGGCGCGTCGGTCACGCCTACGAGATCGCCCACACGGTGGCGTTCCTGTGCTCGGACCAGGCGTCGTACACGACCGGCGCCTCGTACGTCGTCGACGGCGGGATGCTGCTCATGGGGCCGCACGGCGGCTCCGACCTGACGTCCGACGAGTGGCGCTCGGGCTGAGGCCCGGGCCTGACGGGGGCGGGTGCTCGCCGCTGCGGAACTGCGCTCATCCACGAGGGCAATCTCGTAGCCGCGAGGGACGGGTGCTCGCCGCCGCTGCGGCAATGCCCTCACCGACGAGGGCAGTCTCGTAGCCGCGAGGGCGGGTGCTCGCCGCCGCTGCGGAACTGCGCTCATCCAGCAGGGCAGTCTCGTAGCCGCGAGGGGCGGGCATTCGCGCTGAGGCAGGGGCCGGACAGGGGCGCCGCCACTGCGGAACTGCCCTCACCGACGAGGGCAGTCTCGTAGCCGCCAGGAGTTCCCCTGCCCGGGCTGCGCGGGAGCGGCGGCGACAGACGCACCCTCGACCGGACGGCTCACGACGAACGGGTCGATGCCTCGGCAGTGCTCCCGCGTCGCCCCCGCCCCGGTCAGGCGGGATCGGCGACCAGCTGCGGACAGGGGCAGCCCCACTCGTCGTGCCACGCGCGCCGGCACTCCGGCGGGTAGGTGAGCTCGCGCACGACGCGGGCCGGGTTGCCGGCGACGAGGACGTCGTCGGGGACGTCCCGCGTCACGACCGCACCCGCGGCGACGACCACGCGGCTGCCGATCGTGACCCCCGGCAGGACCATCGCCCGTGCGCCGATCCACGTGCCGTCGCCGATGCGTACGGGCGCCTGCCGGTGCGGCCGGCCCTCGACGCCGTGGCTGTCGCTGTCCATGACGTAGGCCTCGTTGGCGAGAGCGACGTCGTCGCCGATGACGATCTCCTCCACGGCGATGATCACCGAGCCGCTGTTGACGAAGACCCGGTCCCCGATGCGCAGCCGTCCGCCGCCGCTGATGACCGTGCGGCGGTGCGCCGACCAGATGCGGAACCGCTCCCCGATGACCAGGTCGGTCGCGTCGACGCGCGGACGGCCCAGCACGACCGCCTTCGGACCCACCGTGGCGGCTCTGCGCAGGAGCAGCCGACCCCACGCACGCTGCCGGAGCTCCGCCGCCCACCACTGCACCCAGATGCGCCGCGTCGCGAGGTCCACGCGGCGCAACGGTAGGGCAGGCAGGATGGGACGGTGCTGCTGCCACCGGAGTCCGACGAGGTCGTGTGCTCCGCCAAGGGCTGTCGGCAGGCGGCGTCCCACGTCCTCGTCTGGAACAACCCGCGGCTGCACACCCCCGGCCGCGAGAAGACCTGGGTCGCCTGCGACGAGCACCGGGAGTCCCTGTCGGAGTACCTCGGCGTCCGCGGCTTCCTGCGTCGGGTGGACCCGCTGGAGCCGTGAGGCCCCGCCGGAGCCTCACTCCGAGGTCGGCGGCCCCGCGCCAATCCCCCACCGTGCGCCGATCATGCAGTTGTGGCCCGCCCGCTGAGCGTGGCGGGTGCGCAACAACTGCATGATCGCGGGCGGTCGCGCTGCGGACGTGCGGGCGTACGAGGCGCAGGCGCGAGTCGCGGAGTCGCGGAGTCGCGGAGTCGCGGAGTCGCGGAGTCGTGGACTCGCGGAGTCGTGGACTCGCAGGCTCACGCCGTCCGACGGGCCGACGTGCCGAGTCCCGCCAGCGCGCGCAGGAGCACCGCCACGAAGCGTGCGGCGTCCTGCGAGCACGCGTCGTGGTCGGCGTCGATCACGAGCGGCTCGACGGCCAGCGCGTCGGCCAGCGCCCGCTGCTTGCGCGGCGGCACCAGGCGGTCCCGCGCCGTGAGGACGACGGCCCGCGGCTGGGTCAGCTCACCGGCCCAGCCGCTGGCGTCGAAGCGTCCCAGCTCGCGGCCGGCCTCGGCGACGTCGCGCGCGCTGCCGCGCGAGAGCTCGGAGGCGACCCAGTTGCTCTCCCGCGACGGCGCGCCGGCCAGGTGCAGCCCGGCCTGCCACAGCCCGCGGGGGAACAGCCCGAGCAGCAGCCGCAGGCCCCCCATCGTCCGCCAGAAGACCTTCTGCCGGGGATCGCTCCAGTCCAGCGCGGTGGCGCACAGCACGAAGCCGGCGACGCGCTCGGGGTGCCGTCGGGCCAGCAGTGAGGTGACCGGACCGCCCATCGAGTAGCCGACGGCGAGCACCGGTGGCGCGTCGATCGCCGCCAGGACCGCCGCCGCGTCGTCGGCGCAGTCGGTGAGCCGGAACGCCTCGCCCGACCGCAGCCCGCGGCCGTGCCCGCGCAGGTCCATGGCCAGCACCCGGTAGCCCGCCTCCCGCAGGGGCCGGTACGACGGCAGCCAGTTCAGGTCGCTGGGGAACATCCAGCCGTGCACCAGCAGCACCGGCGGGCCGTCGCCGCCGGTGTCGCGCAGGAAGAACTCGCCGCGCCCGGGCACGAGCACCGTCCGGCCCGGCGGCAGGGGCACGGGAGGTACGGGCGGCGGCAGGCGCTCAGGCCGCCGCAGCAGTCTCGCGAGCCCGGACCCCCGGGTGAGCCGGGGGTCTGCTGAGCGCGACTCCCGGGTGGGCCGGGGGTCTTCTGAGCGCGACCCCCGGACGAGCCGGGACAGCCGCGCGAGCCGGGACAGCCGTGCGGGCCGCTGATCTCCTGCCATCCCGCCAGTCTGACCTCCGGCGGTCCGGGCCGCGCACGTAGGGTCGTCCGGGTGCTCGCCCTCGCCGGCCAGCGGGTCCTCGCCGAGGGCCTGCCCCCGTCTCCCCCCGCCGCCCTCGTGATGAACACCCACATCACCGGGCTCGCCGTCGCGCGCTCCCTCGGCCGCGCCGGGGTGCCGGTCATCGGCCTGGACGACGAGCGCGGCGGTCTCGGCCAGCACTCCCGGCACCTCACCGGCCTCGGGCTCGTCCCCGGACCCACGGTCGACGACGGCCGGGCCCTGGCCGACCACCTCGGCGCGCTCGGCCCGTCGTTCGCCGAGCGTCCCGTGCTCGTCCCGACGAACGACGACTGGGTCCTGGCCCTCGCCCGGCACCGCGAGCAGCTGGAGCCGCACTACCGCTACAGCTTCGCCGCCCACGACGTGGTGCAACGGGCGCTCGCGAAGTCCTCGCTCTACCGGGCCTGCGAGTCGCTCGGGGTCGCCATCCCCCGCACCTGGTACCTCGACGGGTCGACACCCGAGCAGGTGGCCGCGGCCGTGCCGTACCCGTGCGTGCTCAAGCCCGACGACAGCCGCGGCTTCTTCACCGCCTTCCGCGCCAAGGTCTTCGTCGTCCGCGACGCCGACGAGCTCGTACGGCGGTGCCGCGAGGCCGCAGCCCACGGCCTGGTGCTCGTCGCGCAGGAGTGGGTCGAGACCCGGCCGGGCGGCTTCTGGTCCGTCGCGTCCTACCTGTCGCCCGACGGCACGCCGCGCGGGGTCTTCACCGGCCGCAAGCTCGAGCAGTGGCCGCCGGACTTCGGCACGTCGTGCCTCGCGGACGCGCGCTGGGACGCCGACATCGCCGACGCGGGCGTACGGGTCCTGCAGGCGCTGGGCTACTGGGGCATCAGCGAGATCGAGTTCGTGGAGGACGCCGCGACCGGCCGCCGCCTGCTGCTCGACGTCAACACGCGGGCGTGGAAGTGGATCGGCCTGCCCGTCGCGGCCGGCGTCGACCTGCCGCTGCTGGCGCACCGCGACGCGGCCGGCCAGACCTTCGACAGCGGGCCGCAGCGTGACGGCGTGCGCTGGACGTTCCTGCGCGACTACCTGCCGCTGGTGCGGTCCGGTGCCGCGACCGTGCCCGAGGAGCAGGTGACCAAGGCCGAGTGGACCGCGCTGCTGGCCGGGCGCCCGTCGGACCTCGTCGACGCGGTGCACGACCCGGACGATCCCGAGCCGGCGTACGACGTCCTGTGGGGCGAGCTGACCGGCGGGCTCGGCTACCGCTGCGCCTGCTGAGCCCGGTGCAGCAGCTGTCGAGCTCGCTCGGAGCCCGGCTCACCAGCCGTCGTGCCCGTGCCGAGCCGGCTCACCAGCTGTCGTCCTCCCCCTCGCCCTGCGCCGGCGGGCTGTCGTCGGTCCCGCCGGCCACCGGGGGCACGTCGGCCAGCGGCTCGTCGTCGTCGGGTGCGGTGGGGGGTTGCTCGCTCATGCGACGGTCCTACCCTGTCAGACCGCTGAGCGACCCGGGGCGCCGGACAAGCCGCCGCCGTTGACATGGCAGTGACAAGCCCTCAGGCTGGACAACTCATCGTCAAGGAGGCGTCATCTTCGTCCTCACGGCCGACCAGCGCTCCAGCCGTCGGGGCCCGGACCGGGTCGAGCCGCTGCTGCAGGACCTGGCCGGCGTCGAGGGCGTCGTACGCCCCTTCGAGCGCACCGCCGGTGACGAGGTGCAGGGCGTGCTGGCCGACCCGGACGCCGTGGTCGACCTCGTCCTGAGCCTGGCGCGCCGGAGGCACTGGAGCGTCGGTGTGGGCGCGGGCGCGGTGCGCGAGCCCCTGCCGAGCAGCACCCGGGCAGGGGCCGGTCCGGCGTTCGAGCACGCGCGTGACGCCGTCCAGCGGGCCAAGCGGTCGGCGCCGCACGTCGCGGTGTCCGGTGACGACCCGGCCGCCGCCGCGCACGCCGAGGCCGTCCTGCGGCTGCTGGCCGACATCGTCCAGCGGCGTACGCAGGCCGGCTGGGCGGTGGTCGACCGGCTGAGGGGCGGCCGTACGCAGACCGAGCTCGCAGTCGAGCTCGGCATCACCAAGCAGGCGGTCAGCCAGCGCGCGCAGGCCGCCGGCTGGCCGCACGAGCGCGACGTCCGTCCCGCGGCCGCCGCCCTGCTCGATCGCGCCTCGGCGGCGCCGTGACCACCGTTGCGGCGGTCATCCTCACGCTGGCGGCCCTGACGGGCACCGCCCCGTGGCACCGTCGTCTGCCGCTGCGCGTCCGGACGGCGCTCGTGCTCGCCACCGTGCTGCTGCTCGTGGCGGCGTTCCTCCTGCTCGCCGCCGGTGCCGACGGGCTCGGCGACGTCGACGACCGGCTCCGGGGCCAGGCCCCGCGGTCGCTGCGGGAGGCCGCCGGGTGGCTGCTCGTCGGGTGGCTGGCCGCGGCCGGCGGCGGTCCGCTCGCCGAGGTCGTGCTCCGGATGGCCAGCGGGCGGCGCTTCGTGCAGGCCCTGCGCGACGGGAGCTGGCGCCTGACGGCAGCGGGCGACGGGCCGTCGGACCGGCAGGGCGAGGACGAGGTGCTGGAGGCCGACCAGGACGCGGCGGCGCAGGAGCTCCGCGGTGGCGCCATGATCGGGGTCCTCGAGCGGCTGGCCGTGGCCGGCGCGCTGCTCGCCGGCGCCTCGCAGGGGCTGGCGCTGGTCGTGGCGGTGAAGGCCCTCGGGCGCTACCCGGAGCTGCGTACGGCGGGCGCGTCCGAGCGCTTCATCATCGGCACGCTGGTCAGCCTGCTGTGGGCCGCCGCGGCGGCGGGGACGGGGCTGCTGCTGCTGGCGTGACCCGGTCACAGCAGGACCCTCGATGCGGGGTCAGTAGTAGATCCGGGATCAGTAGCGGAAGCCGTCCAGGAACCGGCGGAAGACCCCGCCCTGCGGGGGCAGCGGCGCGGCACTGGGCGGCGCGGTCACCCGACGCCGTCCGACGGGGGCGTCGTAGTCGGTGTGCCAGATCGCCTCGACGACCTGCTCCTCGGTGAAGTGCTCGGAGCCCTCGATCGTCGGGACGAAGCCCCGCAGCATCCCGTCGGCCATGACCGTCGCCTCGAGGCCGGCGGTGCCGTCGGTGTCCCAGACCGCCTCACGTCCGTCGGGCAGGCGGACCGCGATCCCGAACTGGTAGACCCCGGCCTTCTTCAGCGAGGCGTCCACGCCGTGGGAGCGCAACGCCTCCACGACCCGCCGCGCGCGGTTCTCGTCCATGCCCCCGACAACGCGCGACCCCGCGGGCTGGTGCCCACGGGGTCGCGACGAGACGCAGGTCCTACGCGGAGGCGCCGGCCAGCTCGGTGAGGCGCTCGTTCAGGGCGCCGACGACGCCCTTGCGGTTCTTGTGCGCCTGCTCGAAGGCGAGGATCTCGCGCAGGTGCTCGACGTCCTCGCTGTCGCGGACGTGCCGCATGACGCTGTCGCCGGACAGGCTGGCGTAGCCCGCGAACGGCGGGGTGTCCTCGTCGACGTCGGAGACGTCCAGGACCTGCTCGACGTCGGACTGCGCCGCGTCCTCGACCGCGCCGGCTGCGGCCTGCACGGCCTCGCCGGTGGCCTGCGCGCCCTCGCTGACCGTCTCGGCGGCGGTCCCGGCGCTCTCGCTGACGGTCTCGGCCACCGACTGGGCGCCCTCGCCGACGACACCGGCGACCGCCTGCGCGCTCTCGCTGATCGTCTCGGCGGCGGTCCGGGTGCCCTGGCCTACCGTGCCGGCGGCGGTCGAGGCCGCCTCGCTCACGGCGTCGACGGCAGTCCCGGCAGCCGAGCCGACGGTCTGCGCCGCGGCCTGCACGCCGTCGGTGGCCTTGTCGGCGGCGGTGCCGGCCGCCGAGGCCGCCGTGCTCGCCGCCGTGGACGCGCCCCGGCTGAGCAGGCTGCTCCCGCGGTTGACGGTGGCCGCGAAGACCCCGAACGGCAGGGCGGCGACCCGGCGGGCCGAGCCCACGAGCACCTGCACGGGCGTGGCGGAGATGGCGGAGGTGCCGGTGCGGCCGACCTCGGCCAGCCGCGCCTCGAGCCACTCGATCGTGGCGGTGTGCGCGACCTCGAGGCGCTCGAACACGGGCAGCAGGTGGGCGTGGCCCAGGCTCTCGGCCAGCGTGCGCGCGTAGCGGGTGCGCTCGCGGAGCTGGTGCTCGAGGGCCAGGTCGCCGAGCAGGGCGCCCTGCAGCGTCTGGACCTGGTTGACCTGCGTCTGCAGGAAGGCGCCCGCCTTGCTCAGGGTCGCGCCGACGACGTCCGGCACGCCACCGGCCTGTCGCACCGCGTCCGCGAGCAGCCGGCTTCGCTCGACCGACTTGGCGTAGTTGGCCTTGAGCTCGTCGGCGACCGCGCTCGTCGCGGCCTGCGAACGGCGCACGGCGGCGATGGTCTGCTCGAAGGCGGTGAGCCGCAGCAGGTTCTGCAGCTCCGAGATGAGCATGTCGTTGGTGACGGCGGTCTTGGCGTTGGCCACGGAGGGCCTCCTTCGTCGTTCGGGTGAGGGTTTGCTGCGCTGCTTGCAGAAGTTCCCACCCGGCGCCCGGACAACCGGCACGTGACCGGGTGCACAGCTGCTCCGCCACTAGCCTGCGCTCATGCGCTTCGGCTACTGGATGCCCGTGTTCGGCGGCTGGCTCCGCAACGTGCAGGACGAGGGGATGTCGGCCGACTGGTCGTACGTCAAGGCGCTCGCGGTCGAGAGCGAGGCCGCCGGCTTCGACCTCTCGCTGATCGCCGAGCTCAACCTCAACGACATCAAGGGCCACCGGGCACCGTCGCTGGACGCCTGGACGCTGGCCCCGGCCGTGGCGGCGGTGACCGAGCGTCTCGAGCTCATGCTGGCCGTGCGCCCCAACTACCACTCGCCGTCCCTGACGGCCAAGGCCCTGTCGACGCTCGACAGCATCGCGCCCGGACGCATCAGCCTCAACGTCGTCAGCTCCTGGTGGAGGGACGAGGCAAGCCAGTACGGCGCGCCGTTCGACGTGCACGACGCCCGCTACGCGCGCACGCAGGAGTGGCTGACCGTCCTGCACCGCCTGCTCACCGAGGACACGGTGACCCACGCGGGAGCGCTGTACGACCTGCAGGCCTGCGTCCTGGAGCCCAAGCCCTCGGTGCTGCCGACGGTCTACATGGGCGGTGAGTCGCCCAAGGCCAAGGAGGTCATCGCCGCGCACGGCGGGGCGTACGTCATGCACGGCGACGCTCCGGACGTCATCGCGGCCAAGGTCGCCGACATGGACGCGCGCACGGACAGGGACTTCTCCTACGGCGTCAGCGGCTTCGTCATCGTGCGCGACACGGAGGCCGAGGCGCAGGCCGAGCTGGCCCGCGTGCTCGACGTGCAGAGCTCACCCGAGGCCTACGCGTCGTACCAGGACTTCGTGGCGGGCAGCCAGCTGGAGTCGCAGGTGTCGCTCGAGGAGTACTCCGTGTCGAACCGCGGGCTGCGTGCGGGGCTGGTCGGCACGCCCGAGCAGGTCATCGCGCGCATCCGGGAGTACGAAGCGGCCGGCGTCGACCTCATGCTGCTGCAGTTCAGCCCGCAGCGGGAGGAGATGGCGCGGTTCGGCGAGCAGGTCATCGCCCGCTATGCGGACGCCTGAGCCGGTCGTCCTCGAGCTGCGGCTGGCTCGGGCGGCGCCGGAGGCCCCGGCACGGTAGGCAGGCGACATGGACGCCCCCGCCTCGACCGCGACCCGCCCTCCCAGCGCCGCCCCGCGGCCGGTGACCGGGCAGACGGCCCGGCGCCTGCGCCTGGCCAACGCCGGGCTGGTCGTCCTGCACGCGGCGCAGGTCGTCGTGCTGCTGCTGCTGACGACGGACTTCGCGATCCCGGTGACCGAGACCTTCCCCGAGGGTCCGCCCGGGACGGCGGCGCCGGCACCCGAGCCGCTGCTCGACGTCCGCCTCGGGGTGCTCGTCGCGGCCTTCCTCGCCCTCGCGGCGCTGGACCACCTCGTCGTCGCGCTCCCCCGCGTCCACCGGACGTACGAGGGCCTGCTGGCCCGCAGCCGGAACCCGTTCCGCTGGGCGGAGTACTCCGTCTCCTCGACCCTGATGGTGCTGCTCATCGGCTTCCTGGCCGGCGTCACGGACGTCACGGCGGTCATCGGGATCGCGGGCGCCAACGTCGCGATGATCCTGTTCGGCCTGCGGATGGAGCGGGTCAACGAGGGCCGGGCCGAGGTCGAGTGGCAGCCCTTCGTCTTCGGCTGCGTCGCCGGGGCCTTCCCCTGGGTGGCGATCGGGACCGCGATCGTCGGGTCGGAGCTCGAGGCGGACGGGGAGGGTCCGCCGACCTTCGTCTACGCGATCTTCACCACGCTGCTCGTGCTGTTCATGTCCTTCGCCGTGGTGCAGTGGAAGCAGTTCCGCGCACGGGCGACAGGCGGCCGGTTCGCCGACCCCGTCGTCGCCGAGCGGGCGTACCTGGTCCTGAGCCTGGTGGCGAAGAGCGTCCTGGCGTGGCAGGTGTTCGCCAACGTGCTGATCGATCCCTGAGCTCAGCCGCCGATGGCGCTCATCGGCCGGTCCGGCTGCACGAAGCCGGGCTCGCCGATGCCGTGACCCTTCTTCTTGCCGGCCACGGCGAGGCGCAGCCGGTCGGCCAGCTCGTCGTCGCTGGCCCCCTCACGCAGGGGCGCCCGCAGGTCGGACTCGTCGCGCGCGAACAGGCAGTTGCGCACCTGCCCGTCGGCGGTCAGCCGCAGGCGGTCGCAGGAACCGCAGAACGGCCGGGTCACCGAGCCGACCACGCCGACGGTGGCCGGTCCGCCGTCGACGAGGAACTCCTCGGCGGGCGCGCTCCCCCGGACCTCGACCGGGGTGAGGGCGTGGGTCCGGCCGAGCACGGCGAGGATCTCGTCGGCGTCGACCATCGTGCCGCGGTCCCAGCCGTGCTGCGGGTCGAGGGGCATCTGCTCGATGAAGCGCAGCGCGTAGCCGTGCTCGAGCGCCCAGTCGAGCAGCTCAGGCGCCTCGTCGTCGTTCACCCCGCGCATGAGCACGGTGTTGACCTTGACCGGCGCCAGCCCTGCGGCGCGGGCCGCGGCCAGCCCGCGCAGGACGTCCGCGTGCCGGTCACGCAGCGTCAGCTCGAGGAAGCGGTCGGGTCGCAGGGTGTCGAGGCTGACGTTGACCCGGCGCAGCCCGGCGGCGCGCAGCGCCTCGGCCTGCCGCTCGAGGCCGACGCCGTTGGTGGTGAGCGACAGCGCCAGGCCCAGCTCTGACAGGCGCGCGACGAGGCCGGGCAGACCGCGGCGCAGCAGCGGCTCACCGCCGGTGAGCCGCACGGTGCGCACACCCAGGGAGGCGAACACGCCGACCAGGCGCACCAGCTCGTCGTCGGTCAGCAGCTGCGGCCGGGGCAGCCAGTCGAGCCCCTCGGCCGGCATGCAGTAGGTGCAGCGCAGGTTGCAGCGGTCGGTCAGCGACAGGCGCAGGTCGGTGTGCACCCGGCCGAAGCCGTCGACCAGCGGTGCGCGCATGCGTCGATCGTACGTCGGCCTGGCCGATCGGGCCGTCAGCTCCCGATGCGCGCGACCCACTCGTCGTACGACGGGGCCTCGGTGCCCACCGTCGTCTCGTCGCCGTGACCCGTGAGCACGCGGGTCTCGGGCGGCAGGGTGAACAGCCGCGTGCGGATCGAGTCCAGGATGGTCGGGTAGTCGCTGTACGACCGGCCGGTCGCGCCCGGGCCGCCGGAGAACAGCGTGTCGCCCGACAGCACGACCCCCAGGTCGGGGACCGAGAAGCAGACCGCGCCGGGGGCGTGCCCCGGGGTGTGCAGCACGTGCACCTTGGTGCCCGCGACCTCGAGGACCTGCCCGTCCCGCAGGGGGCCGTCGGGCTCGTGCCGGGCGTGCGTGAGGTCCCACAGGACCCGGTCCGCCGGGTGCAGCAGCACCGGGGTCGACAGCCGCTCGGCGAGCTCGGGTGCGGAGCGGACGTGGTCGTCGTGCGCGTGCGTGCAGGCGATCGCGACGACGGTGCGGTCACCGACCGCGGCCTCGATGGCGTCCGGGTCGTGCGGGGCGTCGAAGACGATGACCTCGTCGTCGTCGCCGAGCAGCCAGACGTTGTTGTCGACGTCGAAGGTCTGCCCGTCGAGGCTGAAGGTCCCCGAGGTCACCAGGTGCTCGATGCGGGCGGCCATCAGAGGACCACCACCGAGCGCAGGACCTCACCGCGGTGCATCCGGGCGAACGCCTCCTCCACGTCGTCCAGCCCGATCCGCTCGGTGACGAAGGCGTCGAGCGCGAAGCGTCCCTGCAGGAACAGGTCGATGAGCAGCGGGAAGTCGCGCGACGGCAGGCAGTCGCCGTACCAGGACGACTTGAGCGCCCCGCCGTGGCCGAAGAGCTCGATCAGCGGCATCTCCAGCTGCATCGACGGCGTCGGCACACCCACCAGCACCACCGTGCCGGCGAGGTCGCGCGCGTCGAACGCCTGGCGGTAGGTCTCCGGCCGTCCCACGGCGTCGATGACGACGTCCGGGCCGAAGCCGCCGGTGAGCCGGCGCAGCTCCTCGACCACGTCGACCGACCCGGCGTTGACGAGGT
>CADCUB010000102.1 GCA_902805775.1 uncultured Frankineae bacterium
AGCAGGCCCATCGGATTGGCGTGTGTCGCGCCGAAGAACGGCTCGGCCGCCCGTGACCGCCAGTCGACGAGCAGCCGCTGTCCGTCGGCGCCGTTGAGCCCGAGCCGGCCGACGTAGAGCGGCGGCTCGTCGTCGTCCTGGAACAGCACGCGCCCCAGGCACAGGTCCACGTCGAAGCGCCCGAGCGCTCGGAGGCGGCCGGAGAGCCGGTGGATCTCCAGATCGCGGTCAAGCGCCGCCTGCCCGCCGCCGCCGGGCGCCCTTCGCTCGGCAGCCAAGCGGTGCGTCAGGTCCGCAATCGACTGCTGCAGAGCGCCGGCGATAGCAGCGAAGTGCAGCCTGTCCCGCTCGACGGCGGCCGGCTCCCCCTTGCTCCTCAGCCGCTCCGGCAGCTCGAAGTAGTCCGGCGCCGCGCTTGCGGTCGACGCCTGCGGACAGTTGTCCGACTCCACCAACGCTCCTCATCTCGTTCCGATTGTTGTTGCAGGGCGGCAGGGCTTTGGGACGGAGCGAGCCCGTCCGCCGCAGTTCAGGCGTTCGGCGTTCCGGCGGCCGATACGCCAGGCCCCGGCCGCTGCGCCGTGCGGTCAGATGGCTCGCCGGCGCTAGGTCCCCTCGCGCGTTCCTCCGACGGGCAGCTGCGCCCGCGTCACCTGCTACGACGACCAGCGGGTGCCACCACGACCACTGCGTCCTTCTGCACCTGCTGTCCCCCGTACGTCGTCATGACCGGAGACCTTGGAGCATCAGGGGGGGCTTGCGGCAAGCCCCCCCTTGCCGTAGAACCTGAAGTGGAAGAGAGCGCGCGTCCCGCTTGCCACTGTTGGCGCAGGACGCGGTGAGGTCTCACCGTCCGATCGGACGTCATCGTCGCGGGGCGGCATGCGGACAACAGTGCCGCTCCCGTGTCGCTCCTCCAGCACAGAAGCTGACGGCCTGCGCCTTCGATCGAGGAGGCCGACCGCGCCGACCGACCGCCGATTCCGCGTACCGCCAGGGCGCTACCCGATGACGCGACCGGTGCCGCCGGGCAAGCGCGATGCCGTCTGCGAGGTCTTCACCCGGCGCCGAGCCACAAGACCGCATGTGCCCGGCTGACGCTTTGGCTGATCGCACCCGCCCCGGCGCAAGCAGGTGTCGCGTCCTTGTCGCTGCCTGGCGGCAGGGAACCGGTGCCCGTCCGGGCAGACCGTTGACGGCCATGGGCCTGACGGCCTCCCGAGCCAACCAAGCCCGTTCAGGTGAAGAGCCCCCGGTAGTGGTCGGAGCGGTCGAGGTACGGCGGGAAGGCCACGTCGCCTACCTCGCCGCCCGCGAACGCGACGCCGAGACGGTCGAGGTAGTAGTCCCAGCCGGGTCCGACGCTGCCGGCCACGTCGGGGCCGACGGGACCGTCCGGGATCACCTGCGTGAACGTCAACGTGGTCATGCCGTCGTCCTCTGTGAGCTCGAGGGTGTGCTGCCACGCGACCCGGGGACCGGAGCCGTCCTCGGAGAAGGGCGCCTCGTTGCGACTGCGCACGACGAACCGGTGGGGCGGCTCGCACAGCTCGACCAGGTAGATCTCCTCGGGCACGTCCTCGCCCTCGGCCGTCATCCGGAAGACGACCTCGCCGGAGGCCGGGTCGCCGGTCCACGTCCCGATCCAGCGCTCCATCCGGAGCGGCTCGGTGCAGGCGGCCCAGACGTCGGCGATCGACGCGGCGAACGTGCGGGTGAAGACCACCTGCTGCTTGCCGTCGCGGGTCGTACGCTGGCCCAGCGGCGTGGTGGTGCTCATGCGGTGTCCTCCTGCTGTAGGTCGGGACGGGACGGCGGTCGTGCGCGAACCGTGCGGCGCACCTCGAGGTCGAGTCCGTCGAGAGCGGTTTCTGGGAACGGCGGCGTCGGACACAGCTCGTGAAGCAGGCCGGAGACGGGCGCGAGGCCGGAGCGGTTGAGCGCGTAGTGCCGCTCACGGCCGCGGTCCTCCACCGCGGTCAGCCCGGCCTCGGTGAGCAGGCGCAGGTGCTTGCTGACGGCAGGCCGGCTGATGGGGTGCGCGGCGGCAAGGTCGACGACCCGGGCCGGGCCGGTCGCCAGCGTGAGCAGCAGCGCGCGGCGCACCGGGTCGGCGAGGGCCGCGAACGCATCCACGGCTAATTGGTAACCGCTCGGTTACGGTTTTGTCAAGCGCGTCCAGCCGGCGGCCGGCGACCATGTTCTGCCTGGCGGCGCCATCTGACGCGGCCCGCTCGCGGGCCGTGTCGCCGTCGGCTGTGGCGTAGATGCAGGCGATGAACGAGGAGAACGCCAGGGGTGTCCGCCGCGACGACGGAGCAGCACGGACACCAGGGCCACCCGCAGCCTGACGGACTAAGCGGCCATTGGACCGGCGCTGGCCGCTCGAGGTGCTTGCACCCGCCCCGCCCCGCCCCGCCCCAATTGAGCCGACGGGCGCCAGCACCTGGGACGCCGCGAATCGGTCACCTCTCCTACCGCAGTACAGCAACGGCGAACTCGCGCAACTCGTCGTCGGTGACGTGCGCCGCGCCCTCCACGGGCAGTCGAAGGGTGCCTCATCCGTTGTCCAGAGCCGGGTCACGTGCGACCAGCGCCGTGTCCCGAGCCCTTTCCCAGCCGGCCGTAGAAGGACAGGCCCTGCTTCCAGACGCCGACATGGAGGCGTCGCGCGCCGGAGACGTACGTGGGCATCTTGTAGGAGAGGACCACCTCGATGTCAGGCTGCACCTCCATGATGAGACCGTGCACGCGGTCAAACAGGGGCCGCTGATCCGCCTTGATGGCATCGATGTACTCGGCTACTCCCGCGTCCATGAGCGCACCTCCGTGCCTGTCGCTGCCGCGGACCGTCAGCGGACCACAGTCACCACGCTGCGGCCGAAGCTCACCGGCGAGCACCGGCTTTCGGCGATGACGCAGCAGCCGAGGGGGTGGCGTCAAGGTGCCCTTGACGGATGTCTCGCGTCAAGCCATGCTTGACACGTGACCGCGTACCGCACCTGTGCCGCTGCCTTCACCACGGTGCTCGTCCTTGGGGCGGCCCTGGCCCTGGTCGTCGATGACGATCGCTGGGACACCGTCCTCGGTGGTGTGACGGGCGCGAGCACCGCCCTGCTGCTGGGCTGTTTGCTGGGCATCGCCGCGGAGCATCGCCGTCGACAGCACGAGGCCGACGCCGCGGCCCTGGACCGGCTGGAGCCGCTGCGCGCCGACCGCCGCGACGGAGCATGACGGCTGTTCCGGCCGCGGACGAGCTCCTGCTCGCGGAACAGCAGGTCCGGCTGCGAGAAGCCGTCACTGAGGCAGTCCTGTCGCAGCCCGCCGACCTCCGCCAGCGTCTCGAGCGCGACCCGGAGGCGTCGCTCATGCTCGTCGTCGCGGCGCGCACGGCCGCGGAGCAGACCAGCCTGCTGCTGCGAGAAGCGGTCGCCAGCGCACGCGGCGCCGGCCACAGCTGGGACGTGATCGGACGACTCCTCGGAGTCAGCCGGCAAGCCGCCCAGCAGCGTTTCGGGTCAGGAGCGGTGGAGCCGCTCGCGGCAGGCTCCGGCGAGGTCGCCGAACGCCGCGTCCTCAGCCCGTTGACCGCGTTCACCGAGATGGCTGTGCTCGAGCAGGAGGGCCGCGCCGGCTGGCACGTCGTCGAGTACGGCACCCTCTTCCACGTCGTGGAGGCTTCCGACGTCCCGTGGGAGCACCGACGGGTCCCGTGGTCGCCGACAGCGGCGCGCCGTATGGCTGCGGACGGCTGGACGCTGATCCGCGGTGCGACCTTCCCGTGGGGCTACTACAAGCGACCGGCTCGCTGACTGGCCTCGTTGCCCGCTGCCCGGCGCAGACACCTGCCGCGCCGGCGGTCACGCGCTGGGCTGCCCGCGGCCAGAACGCGTGGTCGCCGAAGCGCTGCATGGCCAAGAACAACGCTAAGCCGGCCAGGACGACGTTCCCGACCACGTGAGGGATCTCGCGGCGGCGGGCGTGCACGGCAGCGGCGCCGGACATGAGCAGGACCAGGCCGAGGGCAGCGAGCGGCACGAGGCTTTCGGCGGTACCCAGCAGCGGTGGGACGACCAGGGCGATCGCTGTGTGCGCCTCCAGCCCGCCGATGGTCTCTACCAGTCCGCCGGGCACCTCCCCGCCCAGCCCTGGCCAGCGGCGACGAGGCCGGGCTTGTCCTTGATGAGCTTCATCACCCCCGACCAGGGCTACGACCTGGTCCCGGGACGCGACGGCAGAGTCTTCCTCGTCCTGGACTGCGTCGAGCGGCCAGCGGACCGCTTCGGCCTCCGGCGCCCGTGTCGCAGGCGCTGCTGAGGTGCCTGCACCCGCCCCGTCCCCAACGCCCGTGGCTTGGCGGGTGGGCGCAGCTCGCGGCCCGTCAGCGGCCATGACGGCCCTTGACCTAGGGCGGCCATTCGCTGTACCGGACACTGCTCGACGTTGCCGCGGGGAGGATGTACGGGCTCGGCCTCCAGTAGGGGCGTCGGGCGGCGGCGATTCTGGGGCCGGTGTGGCGGCATGCCTGTCCTCGTGCCGCGCGGATCGCGACCAGCGCAGCCGCTCGTACTGGTTACCTGGGCAACCCGCCTGCCTCGCCGAGCAGCGCGTGCTCGAGCATGTCGCGCAGCCACACCTCGTACTGGCTCCGGGACCACCCGCGCGTCTCCAGCAGCATGTGGTGGACCTCGGGGCTGGTGAGCGTCCAGATCAGGTCCGCGGCGGTGGCGACGTCGAGGCCGTCGCGCAGGGAGCCGCGGGCGGCGACCCAGCCCACGACGGTGGTCATCGCGCGGTGCCGCTGGACGTCGTTCTGCTCGTGGCGGGCCGCGGCCACGTCGGGATCGGCGGCCGCCGCGCTTCGCAGGACGTCATCCAGCGGCCGCATCCGCTCGAGCTCGCCGGCCATGCCAGTGGCGAACATGGCGAGTTGGGTCCGTTGGTCGCGCTCCGCTCGCATCCGCTGCGGCAGCTCCCGCTCGAGCACGGCGACCGGCGCGTCGTCACCGCCGACGTTGACGTCCATCACCGCGGCGAGCAGCCCGCGCTTGCTGCCGAAGACCGCGTAGACGGTGTCGACGGAGACGCCCGCGTCCTTGGCCACGGCCGCCAGGGTGGTGGCGGCGTAGCCGTGGGCCAGGAAGCGCCGGTGCGCCGCCTGCACGACCGCAGCCCGGGTCTGACGGGCCTGCTCCCGGCGGATCGGTGAGTCGTACCGGCGGGTCTTGACACCCTCAGCCATTTCGCTCCATGCTCACTGGATCCAATGCTGGCAGCGTACCCGCACGCGCGCCGCTTGCTCCGCTCCACCGCGCCGCTGGGAGCCCGTGATGAGCACCGGATACGCCCTCGCCTACCGCCTCGGCCTCACCCCGTGGGAGAAGGCCGGCCGCGACGCCGCCGAGCAGTTCAACGCCCTGCTCGATCGCGAGCAGCAAGGCGAGCCGCCCCTCGATCGCGCCCTGGACATCGGGTGCGGCACCGGTGACCACGCCATCAACCTCGCCCGACGTGGCTGGGACGTCACGGCGGTGGACTTCGTCCCCAGGGCGCTGGAGGCCGCACAGGTCAAGGCCGACGACGCCGGTGTGCAGGTGCGCTTCGTCCAGGCGGACGTGACCGCCATGGCCGACCAGGTCGGCGGCGGCTTCGGGCTCCTGCTCGACGTCGGCTGTTTCCACGGGCTCAAGCCCCGGCAGCGCCCCGCCTACGTGCAGCAGCTCGCGGCCATCACCCGGCCGGGCTCGACAATGCTGATGCTGGCGTTCCAGCCGGGGCGGCGGCCACCGGCACCCCTGCCGCGCGGCGCCTCGCGGCAGGAGCTCGAAGCAACCTTCGCCGGCTGGTCGGTCATCGCAGACGACGCCGCGGACACCTCCTGCATGAGCGCTCCGATCAAGAAGACGGCGCCGCACTTCTTCCGGCTACGTCGCGACACCTGATGATCGGCGCCTGATCGAACTGTGCCCGGTGCGTTCGGCAGGTGCCTGTCATCCGTGTGAACGACGGCTGTCGCCGAGGCCGCGCCCCGACGCGCGCGTCGCCCTTGCCCATGGTCGAGAACATGACCGGCTCTGCATGATGGGCGTTGCCCCAGGTGCGTGCACCCGCCCCGCGACTTACGCGCGCGGGAGCGCTCGTCGGGTCGTGGCGGACGAGTGAGGCAGGCGCCGCGCGCTACCGCCCTTGTCCGGGCGCGGTTCTCGTCCGCGTGGGTGATCGGCGCCGCGGACGTTGCCGAGCTGTCGACGTGCTGTCGCGGCGAGGACAACGGGCGGCCCGCTGCCCCCAGCTCCGGCTCAGCCGGCCCGGTGCAGCGCCCGTCCGCGCAGGTGGCGCAGTTGCGCGATGACGGCGGACAGGGCCGCGTCGGAGCGCTCCCGCAGGTGAGCCAGGGCCGCGCCGGAACGGCTGCTCGCCCAGCGCAGCGTCGACGGGGGGACCAGGCGGGCCAACCAACGCTGCTCGCGGGTCGCCTCGGCGCGCAGGGCCGCGCGCACCGTGTCGGCGTCGCGGCGCAGTTGCGGGCCGTCGGCGGGCGGAGGTGTGCGGGCGTAGCGGGATCGCTCGACGGCGGCGGCGAGCCGGCCGAGGGCCTCGGCAGAATCGTCCGGCAGGTGGTGCACCTGAAGCAGGTGCGTGGCGGCGGTGCGCGGGGAGTCGGCGCGGCGCCAACGGTGCCCGACGTCGACGGCGTCGTCCTGCACGCAGCGCCATGCGACGTGCGCGTCGGGGGCGCGCCAGGCCCAGCGCCGACGCACGGCCGCCAGCACCGACGGCAGCGCCAGCAGCCCAACGGCGGCGGGGAGGGCCAGCCACCAGCGCGAGACGTCCTCCTCGAGCTGGGAGCCCTGCGGCGTCGAGGCGCCGTCGCCGGCGGCGGGGGCGCGCTGGTCGACGCCCGCGCCACCAGCCGGTGGAGGTGCGGTCGGCGGAGCCGACGACACGGCGCCCTCCGTCTCCGCCGCGTCCAGCAGCGGCGGTTCGAGGCTGTACTCAGGGACGTCGACCTCCACGTCGTCGTCACGGGGGGTCGGCTCGAAGCGCACCCAGCCCACGCCCTGGAACCAGACCTCGGGCCAGGCGTGCGCGTCCCGGGTGGTGACCTCGTACCGGCCGGGGCCGCTGCGCGAGCCTCCGGTGAAGCCGGTGGCCACCCGGGCGGGGATGTCCAGGCCGCGCACGAGCGCCGCCATCGCCGAGGCGTACTGCTGGCAGGCGCCCCGCCGGTTCTGCAGGAAGGCGGTGAGCTCGTCGGGAGAGCCCGGCGGACGCGGCAACGTCTTCTCCGCGTAGACGAAGTCCGTCTCGCGGAACAGCCGCTGCACGGCGGTCACTCGGTCGAAGTCGTTGTCGAGCCCGGCCGTGGTCCGGTCCAGGAGCGCCTGCGCGTCGTCCGAGAGCTCCGGGTCCTTCGCGTAGACCTTCCTGATGTCGGTCGGCACGGTCTGGCGACGCCGCAACAGCGCGGCGTCGACTCGGACGCGAGCCGCTCGCACCTCGTACGACCCTCCGATGTCGAGCAGCGACCTGCGGGTGGAGAAGACGGTCTCCGCGTCGGCGTCCCACCGCCAAGCGCCGTCAATCCCGATGTCGGTCGGGGTGGCCGGGACCGGCAGCCACGACCCGCCGAGCAGCCCGGTCAGCTCCACCTCCACGTCGAAGGCGTCTGTCGGCGCGGTGCGCCCCTCCGGCGTCGGGACGCCGTCCTGCACCGCGTCGTCGTCGACGGACGGCGTCGAGGCGGACCACCTCCCCTTGCCCGGGTCGTAGACGTCCAGCGTCGTCCGGCGCAGGAAGACCGGGCCGGCCGTCGAGCGGTAGGTGAACAGCGGGCGGCGCTCCGAGTTGCGCAACCAGCCGGCGAGCTCGGTCATCGGGTCGTAGGTCACCGTCGTCCCCGCGCCCCCGGCACCCGTGCCGATGCCGCCGAGTAGCCGACCGTCCAGGCCGGGCATCAGCGCTGGGACCACGGCCGCGACGCCCAGCGCCGCCGCGCCGATGCGCCGACCCACCCGACCGACACCCGGGTCCTTCGTCGACGCCCGAGCGCCGCGCAGCGGCGTTCCCCACCGCGCGAGGCGGTCACGGCTGTCGGTCAGCAGCAGGCCGAGCCAGCCGGACGCAGCGAGCAGGAACGGCAGGACGCCGAGCCCGCCGCGAAGCACAGCGGACGGCACGGCGAACAGCAGCAGCAGCGGCAGTCCGCTCAGGGCGACCTTGCGCAGGACGACGGCGAGCAGGTCGACAGCCACGGCGATCGAGCCGGTGCCGAGCACCGCGAGCAGGACGAGGTCCGACGTCGTGGGCACCGGCGGGGCCAGCCGCTGAACGTCCTCGAGGCCGCCCGTGACCGACGCCGTGAGGGAGGTGACAGTGGACAGGGTTGGCAGGACGGCGTAGAGCAGCGTCGAGCCGGCGAAGGTCAAGATGACGTAGCTGCTCAGCCCCAACAGGCCGGCAACGCGCTGCAGCGCTCGCGGCGCCTGCGCCAGCCTCGCCAGGGCGCTGGCGCTGGCCACGGCGACGACCGCGCCCAGGACGGACGGCAGCCAGCCGAGGTCCTCGTAGACCGGCGCCAGGGCCGAGCTGGCGAGAACCACGGCGATAGCCGCGGCCAGGCTGAGGCGGTCGCGGATCATCACACGCGGCTCCAGCGGTGAGGACAAGCAGGGGTCTGCGGCCCGGGACGCCCGAGGCTCGACCGTGCGGGCGATCTGGGCCGAGCCGGCCATGAAGCGCTCCGACGGCGGACTCACCTGGCGACGAACGAACCTCCCTCCCCCTGTGGGAAACGCGCAGTAGGGCCAGTGTGCTTCACGCGCTCAGGCCAGTGTGAGGAACGCAACGTGAAGTCCGTGTGAGGACTGCGCGGCGGGGGTGGTCGGCACTCAGCCCCCTGGACGCTGCCCGCGAGGACTCTCGCCCCGCCCAGGCCGCCGTCGTCGCCTCGCATGCTCACGACCCACCTCCGTGGTGCCTCGGTCTGCGGGTGACATCGGCGGTGCCTGTGCCCTTGATGGTGATCGAGGGGTCGGCTGCAGCGCGGGCGAGCTCAGCCGATCTCGACTGAGTCGAGGACCGCGTGCAGCTCCTCCAGATCCTGCGTCGAGATGTCTGGTGGGTATCCCGCGCCGACGACGAGCCGGGTGCCGTTCACGTCGAGGATGCGGAACTCGTTGCGCTGCTCGGGCGCCTGCGCCCAGAGGTCTGGCCCGTCGTCCGGACCGGGCTTGTCGTCCTCCTGGAACAGCCCGAACCTCCCGCCCATACATTCGGCTGGGTCGTAGTCCGGAACGGTGTACTCGATCTGCTTGCCCGCGAAGCCG
>CADCUB010000103.1 GCA_902805775.1 uncultured Frankineae bacterium
GCCAGTTCTGCAAGGACAAGGTGACCTACGTCGACTACAAGGACACCGGCACGCTGCGCAAGTACATCTCGGACCGCGGCAAGATCCGCGCCAGCCGGGTCAGCGGCAACTGCCGGCAGCACCAGCGCGACGTCGCCATGGCCGTCAAGAACAGCCGTGAGATGGCGCTGCTGCCCTACACCTCCATGGCGCGCTGACATGGCCGCGCTGATGAAGCTGATCCTCACCCAGGACGTGTCCGGGCTCGGCGGACCCGGCGACGTCGTCGAGGTGGCGCCCGGCTACGGCCGCAACTACCTCGTCCCGCAGGGGCTGGCCATCGCCGCCACCCGCGGGGCGGAGAAGCAGATCGCGACGATCCGCCGCGCTCGCGAGGTCCGCGAGGTCCGCGACCTCGGCCAGGCCCAGCAGATCTCGAGCCAGCTGTCGGGGCTGTCGGTGCGCCTGCCGGCGCGCTCCGGTGACGGTGGCCGGCTGTTCGGCTCGATCACCTCGGCCGACGTCGTCGCTGCGGTGCAGAAGGCGGGCGGTCCGACGCTCGACCGCCGTCTGGTCACCCTGAACAACCCGATCAAGTCCCTGGGCTCCCACACCGTCACGGTGCGGGTCCACCCGGAGGTCGCGGCGACCGTCACGCTCGAGGTCGTCCCGGCATAACCCCGCGCACGTCCCGTCCGGCCCGGCACCCTGACAGGTGCCGGGCCGGACGCGTGTCCGGACACCGCGCACCGGTCGGGCAGCGAGGGACGGGCGACCCCGACTTTCTCCGTCCACAGGCCGTGCACACAGGTGTGGGCAGGTGGTGAGCGGCGGTCGCCGGGCCGGTGGCGGTCCGTCCACAGCGCCGCCCCCGGTCGTCCACAGCGACAGGCCGCGCTGTCCCCACTGCGCACCCAGCGCCGTCCACAGGGCCCGCCCCGCGACGCGCCGAAGAGCTTGCAGAACCGTCGGTGGTCGCCGGTAGACAGGAGGCACGGCAGCAGGGACCTCCGGGTGAACGGCCGACGGCGCCCGGGTCCGGCGCCGCCGGACGGGCGGGGGGTCGTGCTCGGCCGTCGGTCGGTCGGGACGTCCCCGGCCACCCGGAGCGTGATGTGACCGAGCGGAGGTGGGTGGTGTCGGAGCGGGTCGTCGAGCTGCCGTCGCAGGGCCAGCGTGCCTCCGCGCCGGAGTTCGAGCGCACGCCGCCGCAGGACGTCGCCGCCGAGCAGTCGGTCCTGGGCGGCATGCTGCTGTCCAAGGACGCGATCGCCGACGTGGTCGAGGTCGTGCGCGGCAGCGACTTCTACCGCCCGGCCCACGCGACGATCTTCGACGTCGTCGTCGACCTCTACGGCAAGGGCGAGCCCGCCGACGCGATCACCGTCTCCGCCGAGCTGACCCGGCTCGGCGAGATCGGCCGTGTCGGCGGCGCCCCCTACCTGCACACGCTGCTCTCGAGCGTGCCGACCGCGGCCAACGCCGGCTTCTACGCCCGCATCGTGGCCGAGCAGGCGGTCCTGCGCCGCCTGGTCGAGGCCGGCACGCGGATCGTGCAGCTGGGTTACGGCGCGCCGGGCTCCGGCGGCGTCGACGACACCGTCGACCGTGCCCAGCAGGCCATCTACGAGGTCACCGAGCGCCGGTCCTCCGAGGACTACACGCTGCTCGAGCAGCTCATGCAGCCGACGATGGACGAGCTCGAGGCCATCGGCAGCCGGGGTGGCTCGATGTCCGGTGTGCCGACCGGCTTCGTCGACCTCGACGGGCTCACCAACGGCCTGCACCCGGGGCAGCTGGTCGTCATCGCCGGTAGGCCGGGCTTGGGCAAGGCGCTCGCCCTCGACACACCGCTGCCCACGCCGACGGGCTGGACCACGATGGGCGAGGTGGCGGTCGGCGACCTCCTGCTGGACGCCCGAGGACGCCCGACGCGCGTGGTGGCCGCGACAGAGGTGATGCAGGGCCGTCCCTGCTACGCCGTGCAGTTCTCCGACGGCACGACGGTCGTCGCGGACAGCGACCACCAGTGGCTCACCAGCACGCGGGCCTCCCGCCGGTCCTCCTCCGGAGCGCCGGAGGTCCGGACCACCGCCCAGCTGGCGGCCACGGCCCGCTGTGGGACAGCTGACGGCCGGGCCAACCACAGCGTCGCGAACACCGCCCCCTTGCAACTGCCGGAGCTGGAGCTGACGGTGCCTGCGTACGCCCTCGGGGTGTGGCTCGGCGACGGTCACACCGCCGGCGCCCGCATCACCACCGCCGACCCGGAGATCGTCGTCCACATGGAGGCGGAGGGAGTGGTCGTGCGTCCGCAGAGCGGCACGCTGCTCTACGGGTTGTCCCTGCCGAAGGCGGCCGTCGCCGAGCGCGCCTGCGTCGTCTGCGGCGCGTCGTTCGTGCCCGCGACCTCCCAGGTGCGGACGTGCGGCCGTTCGTGCGGGGGGCGGTCACGCGGCCTCGCCGTTCCCGCGGTCCCGACCTGCCCCGACTGCGGGGCTGCATCCTCCGGTTTCGCGCGGTGCCGGGCATGCCACCTGGAGCACGGCACCATGCAGGGCCGGCTCCGTCAGCTCGGCGTCCTCGGGGACAAGCACATCCCGGCCGCTTACCTGCGGTCCTCCGAGCAGCAGAGACGTGCGCTGCTCGCCGGCCTCATGGACACCGACGGGACCGTGACGACGACCGGCAGCCTGCAGTTCGCGGTGACCTGCGAGCGGCTCGCCCGTGACGTCCAGGAGCTGGTCATCAGTCTCGGGCACAGGTGCACGCTCGCGACCAAGCGCGTGCCCGGCCGGTCAGAGCGCTCGTCCACCTGCTACACGCTCACCTGGACGACCGACCAGCGGGTGTTCCGGCTGCACCGCAAGCACCTCGCACACAAGGAGCGGTCCCGGACGTCCGCCGCCCGCACGGGTCAGCGGTGGATCACGGCGGTGACGCCCGTGGCCTCGGTGCCCGTGCGCTGCGTCGAGGTGGACAACGCCGACCACCTCTACCTCGCCAGCCGAGCGATGATCCCGACCCACAACTCCACGCTCGGCCTCGACGTCGCCCGCGCCGCGTCCGTCAAGAACGGCCTGCCCAGCGCGATCTTCTCCCTCGAGATGAGCAAGACCGAGATCACCATGCGCCTGCTCTCGGCGGAGGCGCGCGTCCCGCTGCACCACATGCGCTCCGGCACCATGACCGACGACGACTGGAACCGCCTCGCACGCCGCATGGGCGAGGTCGCCGAGGCACCGCTCTACATCGACGACTCGCCGAACCTCACGATGATGGAGATCCGCGCGAAGGCCCGGCGGCTGCGTCAGCGCAACGACCTGCGGTTGATCGTCATCGACTACCTCCAGCTCATGAGCGGCAACAAGAAGGCCGAGAGCCGCCAGCAGGAGGTCTCCGAGCTGTCCCGGTCGCTGAAGCTGCTCGCGAAGGAGCTCGAGATCCCGGTCATCGCCATGAGCCAGCTCAACCGCGGAGCCGAGCAGCGCACGGACAAGAAGCCCCAGATCAGCGACCTGCGCGAGTCCGGCTCGATCGAGCAGGACGCCGACGTCGTGATCCTGCTGCACCGCGAGGACGCCTACGAGAAGGAGAGCCCGCGCGCCGGCGAGGCCGACTTCATCGTCGCCAAGCACCGCAACGGCCCGACCGCCACCATCACCGTCGCGTTCCAGGGCCACTACAGCCGCTTCGTCGACATGAACCCCGCCTGAGTCCGTCGGTCCAGGCAGGGCCGGTCGCGGCGACGGCCCCGCGTGACGGCACCTGTGTGGGGTGTCTCTCAGTCGCTGCGCCGGGCCCGTCCGCGTCCTCGCAGGGAGGATGCGACGCAACGCTCAAGGCCTCGCTCCGAGGCGCCGAAGACAGGCTCGAGCCATCCACCCGGACGGCGCAGGACACCGCCCCCCGGACGTTCGAGGGCGTGGAGCACAGGGACGAGGAGGCGAGACGTGCAGGCTCCGTGGAGCAGTGCGAGGTCGCGCGGTCCGCTGCTGCTGAGCACGGGCGCCCTGGTGTCCCTCGCCTCCCTGGGGACCGCTGCCGTCGTCCTCGTCGGGACCTCCGCGGTCGAGGTCCCGTCGGGCGGCCTCGGCATCCGGGTGCTCGCCGAGGCACCTGGTCCCTACTTCTTCCCGGTGGTCCCGACGGTGCCGGACCGCGAGCGGCCGAGGCCCGCCGACCGCCCCGCCCGCACCACCACCACGGACCGGACGAGCGCCGGGTCCGTCGCCGACGCGTCGACGCGGGCGGCCGGTGCTCGCGCCCAGGGGAGCTCCAGCGGCCGCGCAGCAGCCCGGACCGCGCGCACCGCACGCACGCAGCCCGCCGCCGCGTCGGCGGCCCGTGCGACTTCGTTCGCGGTGCGGGTGCTCGGGATCGTCCCGGCCGCCGCCGGCACCCGCGGCCCGGACGGCCGGGTCGGCGCGTTGTCCGCCACCCCCGACCCCGTCGAGGTGCCGGTGGACCTGCCGACCGAGTCGCCCGCCGACCCGCAGCCCGGCGACGGACCGGCTCCGTCGCCCGTGCCGCAGCCGGACGTCACCGAGTCGCCCCTGCCCGGGCAGGGCGGGGAGCCGGCCGAGCCCGGACCGGAGGTCCCCAGCACGCCTGCCCCCACGGACACGCCCGCGCCGACCGACGGCCCGACCGACGCCCCGACGGATGGCCCGACGGAGGAGCCGACGGACACCCCGACCGAGGTGCCCGCGCCCACCGAGGGGCCGACCGACGCCCCGACCGAGACGCCTGCGCCCACCGACGCGCCGACCGAGACGCCTGCGCCCACCGAGGGGCCGACCGACGCGCCTGCGCCCACCGACGCGCCGATCGACGCCCCGACGGACGCGCCGGCGGAGGCCCCAGCGCCCATCCCCGCCCCCACCGACGCCCCGACGGACGCGCCGGCGCCCTCCGACCCGACCGAGGTCCCCACCCCTGCTGACGCGCCCCTGGCCGTCCTCCCGCCGGCGCCCCAGCCGGAGCAGCAGGGCACCTGACCGGACCGGTGCACCCGACCCGCCCCGGCGACCCCTGCAAGGCACGGACGGGTCAGGGCGTGGCCGTCCTCACACGCCCGGCGCCCGCATCTGCGACGATGAGGCCGACGCCCGGAGCAGCACACCCCGCTGCTGGCAGGCGCCGCCCCGTCCACGCCCTGTGCCGGCGACCCCGGTGCCGAGCTGAGCGTCCTGCGAGGAGATCCTGCAGTGCCCGATGCGACCGCTCTGACCGAGCCTCCGATCCCCAGCTCACCCGCCGGCGAGGTGCCGGTGCAGCTGCTCACCCCCGAGGGTGAGCGCGTCTCCCACCCCGAGTACGACGTCGACCTCACCGACGAGGAGTACCGCGGGCTCTACCGCGACCTCGTCCTCGTCCGGCGCATCGACATCGAGGCGACCGCCCTGCAGCGCCAGGGCGAGCTCGGCATCTGGGCCGCCCTGCTCGGTCAGGAGGCCGCGCAGGTCGGCAGCGGCCGGGCGATGCGCGAGAAGGACTTCGCCTTCCCGACCTACCGCGAGCACGGGGTGGCCTGGTGCCGCGGCGTGGACCCGCTCGAGCTGCTCGGGCTGTTCCGCGGCGTGAGCAACGGCGGCTGGGACCCGCAGGAGAAGCGCTTCCAGCTCTACACGATCGTCATCGGCTCGCAGACGCTGCACGCGACGGGCTACGCCATGGGCGTGCAGAAGGACGGCGCGGTCGGCCCGCAGGCGGACGGGAGCGAGGGCGAGGCCGTCATCGCCTACTTCGGTGACGGCGCCAGCAGCCAGGGCGACGTCAACGAGGCCTTCGTCTGGGCCAGCGTCTACAACGCCCCCGTCGTGTTCTTCTGCCAGAACAACCAGTGGGGCATCTCGACCCCCACCGACCACCAGACGCGCATCCCGCTCTACCGGCGCGCGGAGGGCTTCGGCTTCCCCGGCGTGCGCGTCGACGGCAACGACGTCCTCGCCTCCTACGCCGTCACCCGCAAGGCGCTCGACGACGCGCGCCAGGGCCAGGGGCCGACGCTGGTCGAGGCCTTCACCTACCGCATGGGCGCGCACACCACCTCCGACGACCCGACCCGCTACCGCCTGGCCAGCGAGCTCGAGGCCTGGAAGCTCAAGGACCCGCTCGAGCGGATGAAGTCGTTCCTGTACAAGCAGCAGATCGCCGACGCCGACTTCTTCGCCGAGCTCGACGCCGACGCCGACGCCCTCGCCGCCCGGCTGCGCGCGGGCTGCCTGCAGATGACCGACCCTGCGCCGAGCGCCATGTTCGACCGGGTCTACGCCGAGACGACCCCCCTGCTGCAGGAGCAGCAGGCAGCCTTCGAGGCCTACAGCGCGGGCTTCGCCGACGCGGGAGCGGTGCACTGATGGCGGTCCTGACGATGGCCAAGGCGCTCAACGAGGCCTTGCGCTCGACGATGGAGGACGACCCGAAGGTCGTCGTGATGGGCGAGGACGTCGGCAAGCTCGGCGGCGTCTTCCGGGTGACCGACGGGCTGCAGAAGGACTTCGGCGAGGCCCGGGTCATGGACACCCCGCTCGCCGAGTCCGGGATCATCGGGACCGCGATCGGCCTGGCGATGCGCGGCTACCGGCCGGTCTGCGAGATCCAGTTCGACGGCTTCGTCTACCCGGCCTACGACCAGATCGTCAGCCAGCTCGCCAAGATGCACGCGCGCAGCCGCGGCACGGTGCCGATGCCGATCACCGTCCGCATCCCCTTCGGCGGGGGCATCGGCGCCGTCGAGCACCACAGCGAGAGCCCGGAGGCCTACTTCGCGCACACCGCCGGCCTGAAGGTGGTGGCCTGCTCCAACCCCGTCGACGCCTGGTCGATGCTGCGCCAGGCGGTCCGCAGCGACGACCCGGTCATCTTCTTCGAGCCCAAGCGGCGCTACTGGGAGAAGGCCGAGGTCGACACCCGCGCACCGGACGACCCCCTGTGGCAGGCGCGGGTGGTCCGTCCCGGCACCGACGCGACGCTCATCGCGTACGGGCCGATGGTGAGGACGTGCCTGGAGGCGGCCACCGCGGCCGAGGAGGACGGGCGCAGCCTGGAGGTGCTCGACCTGCGCTCGCTGTCGCCGCTGGACCTGCCGTCGGTCGTCGCGTCGGTACGACGCACCCGCCGTGCGGTCGTCGTGCACGAGGCGCCGTCCTTCATCGGCATCGGTGCCGAGATCGCCGCCCGGCTGTCCGAGGAGCTCTACTACGAGATGGAGGCGCCGGTGCTGCGTGTCACCGGCTACGACACGCCCTACCCGCCGTCCCGGCTCGAGGAGGAGTACCTCCCCGACCTCGACCGCGTCCTGCACACCGTCGACCGATCGCTGGCGTTCTGATGAGCCGGCTGCAGGACTTCCGGCTGCCGGACCTCGGCGAGGGGCTGACCGAGGGCGAGATCCTGTCCTGGTCGGTCCAGGTCGGCGACACGATCACGCTGAACCAGGTCATCGTCGAGGTGGAGACGGCCAAGGCGGCGGTCGAGGTGCCGTCGCCGTACGCCGGTGTCGTCACCCGCATCCACGCCGAGGCCGGCCAGACGGTCGACGTCGGCGCGCCGATCATCACCGTCGACACCGACCCCACCGCGGCGCCGCTCGACGTCCCCGCCCCCGCCGGCAGCGACCGCGCGCAGGAGGACCTCGCCCTCACCGAGATGGTCCCCCGGCCGCCGGAGGACGACGCCGGTCCGCAGGGCGCGCTGATCGGCGAGGTGGGGGCCAACGGCCGTACGGCCACGCTGGTCGGGTACGGACCCCGGTCGGTGACCGCGAAGCGCCGGCCCCGCGTCGACGCTCCCGCCGCACCGGCCCCGGCAGGCGCCTCGCCGGCGGCGCCACCCCCGGCGCCGGCGCGCGTGTCGGCGCAGCAGGTGGGCCAGAGCGCGGCCGTACGCGCGGGCGGCGTCACGGTCCTGGCCAAGCCTCCGGTGCGCAAGCTGGCCAAGGAGCGCGGCGTCGACCTCGCGGTGCTGCAGGGCACCGGTCCCCACGGCACGGTCACCCGTGCCGACGTCGAGGCGGTCGTCGCGCGTACTGGTGCGGCCGCTCCCGAGCTGCGCAGCGCGCCCGAGCCGGCCCCGTCGTACGACACAGCGGCCCGGGAGACCCGGGTGCCGGTGAAGGGCGTCCGCAAGCACACGGCCGCCGCCATGGTGGCGAGCGCGTTCACCGCGCCGCACGTCACCGAGTTCCTCACCCTCGACATGACGCCGACGATGGACCTGCGCTCCCGCGTCCAGGCGATGCCGGAGTTCGCCGGGGTGAAGGTCTCACCGCTGCTGTTCGTCGCCAAGGCGCTGCTGCTGGCCGTCGCCCGCAACCCGCAGATCAACAGCAGCTGGGACGAGGACGCGCAGGAGATCGTCGTCAAGGACCCGGTCAACCTGGGGATCGCGGCGGCGACCCCGCGGGGGCTGCTCGTGCCCAACATCAAGGACGCCGACCAGCTGTCGCTGGTCGAGCTCGCCCGGGCGCTGCAGTCGCTGGCGGAGACGGCTCGCGACGGGCGGACCTCCCCGTCCGACATGGCGGGCGGAACCATCACGATCACCAACGTCGGGATGTTCGGGGTCGACAACGGCACCCCGATCCTCAACCCGGGGGAGTCGGCCATCCTGTGCTTCGGTGCGGTCCGGCCGATGCCCTGGGTCGTGGACGGTGAGGTCGTCGTGCGTCAGGTCACCTCGCTGTCGCTGTCGTTCGACCACCGCGTCGTGGACGGCCAGCTCGGCTCGCAGTTCCTCGCGGACATCGGGCGGGTGCTCAGCGACCCGGCCACCGCGCTGGTCTGGGCCTAGCGGACCGCCGGCAGGCGGTTCGTCCGGCCCTCGCCCGCTGCGGGCGGACGACCGCCGCCGCGGTGCCGGCCTGAGAGCCGGATCACCCTCGGGTCAGGAGCAAAACCCCCCGACACTGGTGTTGGAACAGGTGTCACGCACCAGCTCGACGAAGGGGTCGACATGAGCATCCTCGGCACGTTCCGCAACCGCACCCGCAACAGCAACAAGCGCGCCAGCCGCGAGCTCGCCCGCGCCCTGCGCACGGCGCCGACCCGCGCCAGCCGCGAGGAGCTCCTGCTGCTGCAGAACCGCTAGCAGCACCCGGCGCCGAGCAGCACGCCGGTCCGGAGCGCACCGGCCCGGCGGCGCCGGCAGCACAGCACGCGCAGGACAGCACTCGCCAGCCCGGGCCGGGCCGGTCCCGCAACGACGCGGCGTCCGGCACCGGCCCGCCTGCGTTGCCCGCTCTAGCAGGCCGGCCGGGGCCCGGGCGGGGGTGAGGCCCGGCTTGCCGGGCACAGACCGTCTGCCCCCTGACCCGCGACAGAACGGCACCCCGTGCTCGAGACGCTCGACCTGCACAGCCTCGTCTACACCCTGGCCGGCGTCGCAGCGCTCGGCGGCGCGCTGCTGCCGCGGGTCATCGGGCACCTGCCGGCGAGCCCGCCGATGGCCTTCCTGCTGCTCGGCTTCGGGGTGTTCGCCCTGCCCCTGGGCTTCCCGGCCGTCAACCCGATCGAGAACGCCGAGGCGACGGAGTACCTCACCGAGATCGGGGTGATCGTCGCGCTGATGGGCGCCGGGCTCAAGCTCGACCGCCCGCTGGGCTGGTCGACCTGGCGGCCCACGGTCCGCCTGCTGGCCGTCACCATGCCGCTGACGATCGTGCTGACGGCGGTGCTCGGCTGGTGGGGAGTCGGCCTGGCTCCGGCGTCGGCGCTGCTGCTCGGGGCGGTGCTCGCTCCGACCGACCCCGTGCTGGCCGCGGACGTGCAGGTGGGGCCGCCCGGTGGCGACCCCGAGGAGGAGGACGACCTGCGCTTCTCGCTCACCTCGGAGGCCGGCCTGAACGACGCCCTCGCCTTCCCCTTCACCAATGCCGCCATCGCTGCGGCGCTGGCCGGCACGGACGCCTCCTCGTGGGTGCTGGAGTGGCTCGCCGTCGACGTCCTCTACAAGCTCGCCGTCGGCCTGCTCGGCGGGGTGCTGATCGGCAAGCTGCTCGGCGTCGTCGTCTTCCGCACTCCGGAGAACCTGCGGCTGGCCTCCCGCGGGGAGGGCTTCGTGGCGCTCGCCGGCACGTTCCTGGCCTACGGGGTCACCGAGATGGCCGGCGGCTACGGCTTCCTGGCCGTGTTCGTGGCGGCGGTCGCCCTGCGCCGGTCGGAGCACGACCACGAGTACCACCAGACGCTGCACGACTTCGCCGAGCAGACGGAGCAGCTGCTCATGATCGCGCTGGTGGTGCTGCTCGGCGGCGCCGTCGCGGGCGGCCTCCTGTCGCCGCTGACGTGGCAGGCGGCCGCGGTCGGGCTCGCGGTGCTGTTCGTCGTACGGCCCGTCACCGCCTGGTTCGGCCTGTCCGGCACGACGACGCCCAAGGCGGAGCGGGCGGCGATCGCGTTCTTCGGCATCCGCGGGATCGGCTCGCTGTACTACCTCGCCTACGCGCTCGAGCACGCCCGCTTCCCCGACGCCGAGCTGCTGTGGGCTCTGGTCGGCTTCACGGTGGTGGTCTCGGTGATGGTGCACGGCACCACCGCGACGCTGGTCACCCGGCGCCTGGACGCTCGTCGCGACACCGAGCAGCCAGGGGCCGTGGTCGGCGCCTGACCGGCCCGTCCCGGCAGACTGGTGGCGTGACGGACGTGAAGCGGCAGGCACGTGTCCGCGCCCCGGAGCTCGTGGGGCGCGGAGGGTGGCTCAACACCGGCGGCAGGGCGTACGGCATCGCGGACTTCCGCGGCCGCATCCTCCTGCTCGACTTCTGGACCTTCTGCTGCGTCAACTGCCTGCACGTCCTGGACGAGCTGCGCCCGCTGGAGCACCGCTTCGCCGACGTGCTGGACGTGGTCGGGATCCACTCGCCGAAGTTCGCGCACGAGGCGGAGCACGAGGCGGTGCGCGCCGCCGTCGAGCGCTACGAGGTCGCCCACCCCGTCCTGGACGACCCCGACCTGACGACCTGGTCGCAGTACGCCGTGCGCGCCTGGCCGACGCTGTGCGTGGTCGACCCCGAGGGCTACCTCGTGCACGTCGCCTCGGGCGAGGGGCACGGCGAGGGCCTGGCCCGGCTGGTCGAGCAGCTCACCGCCGAGCACGAGGCCAAGGGCACCCTGCGGCGCCGCGGCACGGCGTACGTCCCGCCGCCGCCGGCGCGGTCGTCGCTGCGCTTCCCGGGCAAGATCGCCCGGCTGCCCGACGGCAGCCTGCTGGTCAGCGACAGCGCCCACCACTCGCTGGTGCGCCTGGCCCCCGACGGCGAGCGCGAGCTCAGGCGGTACGGCACCGGCGAGCGCGGTCTGCTCGACGGACCGTCGCCCCGCTTCGCCGAGCCGCAGGGCGTCGCGGTCCTGGCCTCGGGCGAGGTGCTGGTCGCCGACACCGCCAACCACGTCGTGCGCCGGCTCGACCTCGACAGCGGCGAGGCGGTGACCGTCGCCGGCACCGGCCGGGTGTGGCGTCCCGGCGACCCGACCTCCGGACCCGCCCTCGAGGTGAGCCTGTCGACCCCGTGGGACCTCGCCGAGCACGACGGCGAGGTGGTCCTCGCCATGGCCGGCACCCACCAGCTGTGGGCGCTGTCGCCGCAGGGCCGGGTGCGCGTGCTCGCGGGGACGACGGGGGAGGGGCTGCGCGACGGTGAGGCGTCCCGGGCCTACCTGGCGCAGCCCAGCGGCCTGGTCTCGGACGGCGACCGCCTGTGGTTCGTCGACGCGGAGACCAGCTCCCTGCGCTGGTACCGCCGCACGACCGGCGGCGCAGCGGAGGTCGGGACGGCCGTCGGTCGCGGCCTGTTCGACTTCGGCCACGCCGACGGGCCGGCCGCCACGGCGCTGCTGCAGCACCCGCTCGGGGTGGCTCTGCTGCCGGACGGCAGCCTGGCCGTCTGCGACACCTACAACGGCGCCGTCCGGCGCTACGACCCGGTGACGGACGAGGTCTCGACCCTCGCGACCGGCGTGGCCGAGCCGAGCGGCGCGGTGGTCGTCGACGGCGCCCTCGTCGTGGTCGCCAGCGCGGCGCACCGCCTCGAGCGCCCCGTGGCGCCCGGCGCGATGGCCCGGGTGTCCGGTCCGGCGCGGGCGACCTCCCGGCCGGTCACCGACCTCGCACCCGGGCCGGTGGAGCTCGCCGTGGTCTTCGAGCCACCCCCCGGGCAGCACCTGGACGAGCGGGACGGACCCGCCACCCGGCTGGTCGTCACCGCCTCCCCGCCCGAGCTCGTGGTCGAGGGCGCCGGCGCCGGCAGTGGCCTGTCGCGGCACCTCGTGCTGTCCTCGACCCCGGGCGTCCTGCACGTCGCGGCCAGCGCGGCGTCCTGCGACGAGGGCGTCGAGCACCCTGCCTGCCACATCACGCAGCAGGACTGGGGGATCCCCGTACGGCCGGCGTCCGGCGCCCCGGACCGCCTCCGCCTGGTCCTGCGCGGCCCGGCGGCATGAGACCGCGGGCCCTCGGCCCGCGCCGTGCAGGCGCGGAGGACCTGCGGACGCCCGAGGGCGCGCCCCCCGCGGACGGAGGGCGCGCCCGAGGACGTGCCGGTCGGGGCCGAGCGGTCGGGCCGCTCGGGCAGCTTCCTAGTAGATGTCGCGGTCGCGGGTGATGACCCGCTCCTCGGCCACGCCCGTGCGCTCCCGGCGGCCGAAGACCAGCATGGTCAGCACCAGCCCCAGGGCCCCGCAGATCATCAGGATGATGCCGATCACCGCGATGTCGAGCCCCTGCACCGAGGTCTCCACGGCGAACGCCAGGATCGCTCCGATGGCGAGCAGGGTGATGCTGGCGCCGATGCCCATGTGCTTCCTCCACGGTCGTGCGGCCGTCCGGCAGCCGCGCTCCACCACGATCTACCCGCCGCGACTGCGGCGACACTCCGCCGGTCGGGTGGCAGTCTCCGGCTACCGCTTGGGCAGGCGGGTGACGAAGTTCTCGGTCGTGGGTCCGGCGACCGAGAACCTGCCGTTGACGACGTACAGGGAGCCCGCCACCAGCGCGGCCGTCGTCGGGCGGTCCAGCTGGTCAGGCCTGCGCTCGGCGATGACGCGCAGCGTGCGGGCCGACTCGCCGTCGCCCGACAGGCGCAGCACGACGACCTCGTCGCCGCCGTAGCCGTTCACGACGTACAGCGTCCTGCCCCGCAGCTCCAGCCCGTCGCCTCCGCGCAGCGGCCGCCCGGACACCTCGATGACCTCGGCGGCGCCCGTCGAGCGGTCCACGGCGTAGAGCACCCCGCCGGACACCAGGACGAGGTCGCCGCCCGGGAGCGCGCGGATCCCGTTGGCACCGAAGCCCGCGGGCTGGACGTACTCGCCGGTCAGGGAGAGGCTCTCCGCCGGACCGTCCGGCCGGCCGGTGCGGTCCAGCGGGATGACGACGAGGGCGTCGTCGAACGAGTCGGTCACGTAGACCGCGTCGCGGGTGACCACCAGGTCGTTGAGGAAGCGGGCGCCGGGGATCGTCGTCGAGAAGACCTCCTGCGACCCGTCGTACGCCGTGACCGTCCCGAGGCCGCGGCTGGCCGGGCCGCCGCCCGCGACCCACAGCAGCCCGGACCGCCGGTCGTAGAACATGCCGACGGCGGCGGCTCCCGGCGTGGTCTCGTCGACCAGGCGGGTGACCGTGTCCTCGCGGACGTCACCGACGTAGATGTCGCCGTCCGAGCGCGCCCCGACGAAGAAGGTCCTGCCGGGGCCGGCGGCGATGCCCTCGGGCAGGCTGCCCGTCTCCAGGGCGATGCGGTCCGGTCGCGGCGCGGCGGCTGCGGGGGTCGCCAGCGGCGTCAGAGCGAGCGCGAGCGCAGTGACGGCGACGCCGACGCGGGACGAGGTGCGGGGCATGGGGACCTCCGGGGCGGACTGCGTGGACGAGGGACGTGCAGCGCACGCTAGGCACGTCCTCGTTGCACCCGCAACTCAGCGTGGTGACGGACAGTCATCAACGTCGTCACCCCCGGGCACCCGGCGCCGGCGTGGGCGCGGCACCCGGTGGCGCCGCAGCCTCGCGGTGTCGGATCCGCACACGAGCTGATCGCCGACGCAGCTCGGCACCCGGGGCGACGGTGCCTCGGGCCGTCCTCTGGATCAGCTCGTGTGCACAGCGGTCAGCGCGTACGGCAGCGCGCGACCGCCGCCTGCAGCTCCGCCGGGGCCGGTCCGACGTCCCCGACCGGCGGCAGGCTCAGAAGGCCGCCTCGTCCAGCTGCATCAGCGACAGGTCGGTGGACTGCACGACGGCCAGCCGCGCCGACAGCTCCGGCAGGACGTCGGAGGCGAACCAGCGGGCGGCGGCGACCTTGCCCTCGTAGAAGGCGCGGTCCCGCGGCGCCGCGGTCGGCAGCCGCTCGAGGGCGACGCTCGCCGCCCGCAGGAGGAGCCAGCCCACCACCAGGTCGCCGCAGCTCATCAGCAGCCGGGTCGTGCCCAGGCCGACCTCGTAGACCGCCTCCGGCGTCTGCGCCGAGGCCATCAGCCGGCTGACCAGGTGGCCGTTCATGGCCTGGACGTCCTCCAGCGCGCGGGCGAGCAGCTCGCGCTCGGCCACCAGCTGGTCGCCGGTGCCGGCCTTGGTGAACTCCTGGATGTCGCCGAACAGCGCGCCCAGCGCCGTCCCCCGGTCCCGGACGATCTTGCGGAAGAAGAAGTCCATGCCCTGGATCGACGTCGTGCCCTCGTACAGGGTGTCGATCTTGGAGTCGCGGACGTACTGCTCCACCGGGTAGTCCTGGGTGAAGCCGGACCCGCCGAGGACCTGCAGCGAGCTCCCGAGCAGCTCGTAGGCCTTCTCCGACCCGTAGCCCTTCACGATCGGCAGGAGCAGGTCGTTCAGGCGCACGGCCGCGTCGTCCACCGCTCCCTGCGCCCTCGACAGCTCCACCCGGTCCTGCTGCGAGGCGGTGTAGAGCAGCAGGGCGCGCAGGCCCTCGGCCCACGCCTTCTGGCGCATGAGCATCAGGCGCACGTCGGGGTGAGCGGTGATCGTCACGCGGGGCGCGGTCTTGTCGGTCATGCGGGTGAGGTCGGCGCCCTGCACCCGCGACCTCGCGAACTCCAGCGCGTTGAGGTAGCCGGTCGACAGCGTCGAGATGGCCTTGGCCCCCACGAACATGCGGGCGTTCTCGATCACCTCGAACATCTGCGCGATGCCGTTGTGGACACCGCCCACGAGCGAGCCGACGGCCGGCTCCTTCGCGCCGAAGGTGAGCTCGCAGGTGGTGGAGACCTTCAGCCCCATCTTCTTCTCGAGCCCGGTGACGACGACGCCGTTGCGCGCGCCGAGCTCGCCGGTCTCGAGGTCGACGTGGTGCTTGGGGACGAGGAACAGCGACAGCCCCTTCGTGCCCGGGCCGCCGGCGCCCTCGACGCCGACCGGCCGGGCCAGCACCAGGTGGAAGATGTTCTCCGGCCAGTCCCACTCGGCCGAGGTGATGAAGCGCTTGACGCCACGGATGTGCCAGGAGCCGTCGGGCTGGAGGTGGGCGGTCGCCCGGGCCGCGCCGACGTCGGAGCCGGCGTCGGGCTCGGTGAGCACCATCGTGCCGCCCCACTGGCGCTCGATCGCGAGCTCGGCGAAGCGCTTCTGCTCCGGCGTGCCGTTGCGGTGCAGGATGGCCGCGAAGCCGGCGCCCGAGCCGAACATGTAGACGGCCGGGTTCGCGCCCAGGACGAGCTCGGCGACCGCCCACCGCAGGGTGGGCGGTGCGCCGATGCCGCCGAGCGACTCGGGCAGGTCGATGCGGTCCCAGCCGCCGTCGGCGTACGCCGAGTAGCTCTTCAGGAAGCTCTCCGGCAGCGTCACCCGCCCGGTCGCGGGGTCGAAGACGGGCGGGTTGCGGTCGGCGTCGGCGAAGCTCGCCGCCAGGTCGTGGGTGGCCAGCCGCTCGACCTCCCGCAGGACGTCCTTGGCGCTGTCGACGTCGAGCGCGCTGAACGGCCCTGTGCCCAGCGTCCGGTCGGTCCCCAGGAGCTCGAACAGGGTGAACTCGATGTCGCGCAGGTTGCTCTTGTAGTGGCCCATGTCGGACGGACGCTCCCCGGTCAGGCTGCTCGGTGGGTTACTGACGAGTAGCACGAGGATGCTACCGACGGGTAACCGGCGCAAGCGCCCGGATGGAGCAGTCCGTCAGACCAGGTGGGCGTACGCGACGACGTTGTCGACGTAGTGGCCGGTCGCTCGGTCGAAGGCACCGCCGCAGGTGATGAGCCGGAGCTCCGCCCGGTGCGTGGTGTCGCCGTAGACCTCCACCGTCGGGAAGCGGTCCTTGGGGTAGCGCGCGACCCGGTCCACGACGAAGCGGGCCGTGGTGCCGTCCTCGCGGCCGACGTCGACCGTGGCGCCCGGCCGGAGCTCGCCCAGCCGGTAGAAGACCGCCGGTCCGCGCTCGCTGTCGACGTGGCCGGCGATCACGGCCGGGCCCAGCTGGCCGGGCGCCGCGCCGGGGGAGTACCACCCGGGCTGCGCGAAGTCGGTGGGGACCTCCAGGCTGCCGTCGGCCTGCCGACCGAGGTCGACGAGGTCGCGGCTCCCCACGCCGATCGACGGGATGCTCAGGGACACCGGCCGTGCGCGCGGCAGGCTCTTCACGGACAGGTCTGTCGCCGCAGCGGGCGAGGAGCCGCCGGCACCACCGGCGGCGGACGGGACCGCCGACGGCGCCGGGGACGCAGTGCTCGCGGGCTCAGTGCTCGAGGGGTCGGTGCTCGAGGGGTCGGTGCTCGTGGGATCGGTGCTGGAGGGGTCGGTGCTCGAGGGTGCGGCGGAGGGCGCCGGCCGGCTCGCGGCGGCCGGCTGCGGCGGTCCCGCCGCGCTCGACAGGCCGGAGACGACGGCGGTGCCCCCGCTCACCGCGAGGACGGCCGCCGCAGCCGCCGCGACACGTGCGCGGCGGCTGCGGGACCGGACCTGCTGCGGGGGAGCGGGGCTCACTGCTCCCGGGGACGGCGCGTGGCGACCGCCGCGGCACCGGCGGCGGCGACGAGGGCGGCTCCGCCCAGGCCGAGGACGACGGCGTTCGAGGACGGTGCGGCGCCGCCGCCACCGGTGGCCGCGCCGCCCGCGGGGGCCGCGGACAGGACGCCGCACAGGGCCGGGTCGGTCGCCGACGCCGGCAGGGCCGGGTCGAGGTCGCTCTTGGCCGCGGCCCGCTCACCCTCGTACGCCACACCGTGGATCACGACGACGGCCTCGCCGGACTCGATCGCCGTGGCGACGGCGGGCTCGACGGTGACACCGCCGCGCATGTAGGAGATCTCGGTGCCCGACGCGAAGCGGTCGACGGCCAGGGTGCTCTCGGCCGAGGTGTCGCCGCTCCTGGTCAGCGAGACGACGACCGGGCCGTACGCCGGGCCGCCCTCGGTCGTGTTGAGGCGCCCGTCACCGTCGGCGTCCTCGTCGGGGTTCGGGCACTCGTGACGGGCGTCGGCACCGAAGTGGATGTGCGCGGCGTGCGGGCCCTCGGCGAGCTGGGAAGCGGCGAGGGTGAACTCGAGGGTCTGGCCCGTGACCTTCACCATGGCCGTGCCCTCGCCGCTCTCCGTGTTGGGGGCGACCGGTGCGAGGTTGGCGTTGGCGGCGCCGTCAGCGGTGGCAGAGCCCACCGCGACGAACGGCAGGGCGACGAGCGGGAGGGCGAGGACGAGCGGGGCGAGGACGGTACGGCGCATGGCGGACTCCAGGGTCGCGGCCTCCCGTGCGGAGGCTCTCTCTTACCTGCGTTCGCGCCCGGTCCCCCCGCGGTTCACTCGACGAGTGTGACGTCGGGCACTGACTGCTGCACAGCGGCCACGAGGCGTGGCCGCCATCAGCCGGAACGGACCAGGCCGGCGGGAAGCAGACCGTGCTCCGGGGGACGTCGCTCCTGCAGGACGGACACGCCGAGCACCCCCAGCCCGAGCACGGACAGGGCAGCGCCGACCAGCGCCGGCGCCGTGTAGCCCAGCCCGGCGGCGATCACCACCCCGCCCAGCCAGGCCCCGATCGCGTTGGCGACGTTGAGCGCGGCGTGCTGACCCGCCGCGGCCAGCGACTGCGCGTCACCGGCGACGTCCATCAGCCGCGTCTGCAGCGCCGGCAGGCACAGCGATCCGGTGACGGCGATCAGCAGCACGCTGATGCCGGCCGTGACGACGGTCCGGGCGGTGAGGGGGAAGGCCAGCAGCACCACCGCGACGCCGCTCATGCCGAGGGCGATCGTGCGCACGACCGACCGGTCGGCCAGCCGGCCGCCCAGCTCCGTCCCGAGCGTCATGCCGATGCCGAACAGCGCCAGGGCCACCGGGACCCCCGACGGCGCGAAGCCGGACACCTCGGTCAGCGTCGGGGCGATGTAGCTGTAGACCGCGAAGAACCCGCCGAAGCCGGCCGCGCCCACGAGCAGCGTGAGCCAGACCTGCGAGCGGCGCAGCGCGCCCAGCTCGCGCCGGGGGCTCGCTCCGGGCAGGACCGCGACGGCCGGGACCGCCCGGACGACGCACGCCACGGCCAGCGCACCGATCGCGGTGACGGCCCAGTAGGTGCTGCGCCAGCCGAGCTGCTGACCGAGCAGCGTCGCGAGCGGCACGCCGACGACGTTGGCGACGGTGAGGCCGAGCATCACGCGGGCCACCGCCCGGGCGCGCCGGTCCGCCGGCACCAGCGAGGCCGCGACCAGGGAGGCGGTGCCGAAGTACGCGCCGTGCGGCAGCCCGGTGGCGAAGCGGGCGGCGACCAGCGTGCCGAAGGTGGGCGCCAGGGCGGACAGCGCGTTCGTGAGCGTGAAGGCCGCCATGAGCGCGAGCAGCAGCGCCTTGCGCGGCAGCCGCGCGCCCACCACGGCCAGCAGGGGGGCGCCGACGACGACGCCCAGGGCGTAGGCGGACACCAGGTGACCGCCGTCGGGGATGGACGCGCCGAGGTCGCCGGTCACCTCCGGCAGCACCCCCATCGTGGCGAACTCCGTCGTGCCGATGCCGAAGCCGCCGACCGCCAGGGCCGTCAGGCTCAGCCACACGGGCGCGGGCGCCCGTGCGGGCGCAGCCGGAGTCACGGGAGCTCTCCTGTCGTCGGGGCAGTGCTCCCGGATCGTCAGGAGGTCACGTCCGGCGACAACTGCGCTGGCGGAAGGGCTGTTCCGAGACGCGCGTCACGCGCGCACGGGCCGGCCGGGGGTGCAGCGGGTCGCCGTGTGGGTAGACGAGAGGTGTCGTCGAGGTCCTGGGAGCGGTCATGCTGGGCAAGGTCGTCGTGATCGCCGGTGCGGGCGCCGCTCTGCTGATGCGCACCCGGGCGGGCCAGGAGCAGGTCGCGCGCGTGCGGGCACGGCTGCGGACCCGGCCGTCCGCGACCGTGCCGACGCTCGTCGACCGCCGGCCGCAGGCGCTCGAGAACCGCCCGAGCGCCGCGCCGGTGCTGCTTCCCGACGCGACCCCGGCCGAGATCGCCCGCGCGGTCCTGGCGGAGCAGCCCCGCACGTAGCAGGCTGTACGGCAGCCCGGAGCGGTCACCGGGCGAGGCACGGCACGAGACGGAGGGCGAGATGTCGGCGGCGCGAGAGCCGAAGGGGTACGTCCGCACGCAGCGGCTGCCACTGGAGCCCCTGCCCGAGTCGGTCCCCGCGGCCCGTGACCTGCTCCGCCAGGCGGTCGCCGGCACGGCGTTCGACGCCCGGGTCGAGGACGCCGAGCTGGCGCTGTCGGAGATGGTGACCAACGCGGTGCTGCACGGTCGTGAGCCCATCGCGCTGACGGTGACCCTCACCGAGCAGGTGCTGCGGGTCGAGGTGACCGACGCCAACCCGGTCAGCCCGTCGTTCAGCATGCTCGACCAGACCGCCGTCACGGGCCGCGGGCTGCTGCTCATCAGCGCGGTGGCCGACCGCTGGGGCGTCGACCCGGTCGGCACCGGCAAGGTGGTCTGGATCGAGGTGCTCGCCGGTCAGGACGCGCAGACCGACCTCGACGTCGACGCCCTGCTGGCGTCCTGGGGGGACGAGCTGACGCAGGACCCGGCCGACGAGTGCGTCCGGATCGTCCTGACCGACCTCGACGTCCGCCTCGTGGCCCGGGCAGAGGCGCACGTCGAGGCCCTGCTGCGCGAGCTCGCGCTGGTGGCCACCGCGGGCACCGCGCCCGCCGCGCAGCGCCGCATCGCCGGAAACGTCCTGGCCGCCGCGGCAGCGGTCGACCCGGTCCGCGCCGAGCTGCGTCACCAGGTGGCCGTGGCCGTCTCTCGGCACGAGTCCCGCGTGGACGTGAGCGTGTCGGTGCGCCGCGCCGACGCCGAGGGCGTGCGCGACCTCGCTCACGCGCTGGACGAGGCCGACCGCCTCAGCCGCACGGGCCAGCTGCTCCTGGCGCCCGCGCCGCTCGAGCTCTCGGACGTGCGCCGGACCTACCTGCGCCGCATGCTCGCCCAGCTCGGCAGCTGACCCGGCCCTGCGGCCCGTCCGCAGGACCTGCGAACCTGGGGCGTGCACCCGGCGCTGGCGTTGGTCCTCGTCGCGGCCGGTGGAGCCGTCGGCGGGGTCCTGCGCCAGGCCGTGCGCCTCGTCGCCGATCCGCAGCCGGGTGCCTGGAGCTGGGCGACGCTGGTCGTCAACGCGCTGGGAGCCTTCGCCCTCGCCGCGCTGCTGACCGTGCTGGCCCGACGGCCCTGCGAGCGCACCCGGGTGCTCGTCGGGACCGGCCTGCTGGGGAGCCTGACCACGTTCTCCGGCCTGGCGGTGGAGGCGGTGTCGCTCGCCGACGCGGGCCGTCCGGCGGCCGCGGGTTCCTACCTGCTCGTCGCGGGAGTCACGCTGGTCGGGTCGGCAGTGCTCGGGGCCCGCGCTGCTGCGGCGGCCGGAGCGCGGTGAGCTGGCTCCTGGTCGCGGCGGGCGCGGCCGGAGGATCGGTGTGCCGCGTGCTGCTCGACCGGGCGGTGCGGCGTGGGCGCTTCCCCACGGGGATCCTCGCGGTCAACCTGCTGGGGTGCCTGCTCGCGGGGGTCGTGGCCGGTGCTGAGCCCGGGCCTCTGGCCGCCGACCTGCTCGCGGTCGGGCTGCTGGGCGGCTTCACCACCGCCTCCACCCTCGCGGTCGACGTGCTGCAGCTCGAGGCGGACGGCGACCGCCGGGGGGCCGTGCTCGACCTCGCGCTCAACCTCGGGCCCGGCGTGCTGCTCGCCGCCCTCGGCCTCGCGGCCGGCCGCGCCCTGCTGTGAGGACAGGTCCGCTCAGTCCCGCTTCACCTTGCCGCGGACTCGGGACTGACTCCGGCCTGTCGGATCGCCGAGCCTGCCTCCGGTGCTGCGGCCGCCGCCGAAGGAGTGGAGACACGGCCGCTGCTGCCCGAGCGTGGTGCCGACTGGGGCCTGGACGCGTTGACGGGTCCAGGTCGAGAGTGACCGCATGCGCTTTGCCCCTCGTTCGGAGGATGCTGTGGAAGCACGGGTCGTGTATCGCCTGCCGCTCACCTTCGTGCGCGTAGTGGGAGGCCGGACCGAAGCCGTCGACGACATCACGCAAGAGACGCACGTGTCTTGCGAGTCAGTGGTGACCACCGAACTCGCCGCTGACCTCCAGACGCTGCTGACAGTGGATCTCGGCACCCACGCGTCGGCGAACCGCAGCCTGACGCTCCAACTGCATGCCGATGGCCGGCTCAAGGGCGCGGAGGACAGCGTCGCGGTGGACAGATTCGCAGCCTGGGCCCCCTTCGTACGGCTTTCCGCCCTCGGCCTGGCTGTGGCCTTGCCGTGGGTCGTCCCGGGGGCAGCGGGGGCTGCAGCGGCGGCCTCGGCGCTCGTGGTCGGCACGGCAAGTCGTCGCAACGCCGGTCCCGAGAGCGCCAGCGCTGAGGAGGCGTCGCGCGACTTGACGCCCGACGAGCGACGGCTGGCCCGCTACGAGCAGGAGCGGAAGGGCCCCCACGCGCTTCTCGTCGCGCTGCGCGCCGGCTTGGCCACGCAGGAGGAGGTGCTGGCTGATGCAGCGCGGTCCGGCGCTGACCTGGACCCTGTCCGCAGGCGATCGGCTGCGCTGCGGTCGGAGCTCAACCGCGCGGAAACGGCGTACCAGGCGTTTCTCCACCGGCACGCCACTGTCCGCATCGAGGCAGTGGATGAGCGGATGGGGGTCGACGACCTGCCCAGCGAGGAAGAGCTGCGCGACTGGCTCGAAGTGGGACGGGAGGCAGACTCTGTCGACTGGCCACGCCTGGAGCGACTCACCGACAAGCTACGGGTAGCGGTGTCGGTCGACGTGCTCGACGAGTACCAGCGCCAGGCGCAGGTCGCTGAGCGCGATCAGCTCTACAACCCGGCTGGCGCTGGTGATCGGGTCGGCTTCCGGCGGCCACGCCTGGCGGCGGTCCGGGTGTGGCGGGTCGGCGCCCTCGGACAGGGCTCGGCACGGTCACTCGAGCTGGTCGAGGAGCGCCAGCTGTTGGTCAGCTACCCGGGCAACGAGACCTTCCTGCCGCTGGGTGGCCATTCTCGCAATTCAGCCACGATCAAGCTGGCCTTCGACGAGCAGGGGGCGCTGGCGTCGATGACGGCCGAGCAGACGGGTTCCGCGCGGCAGCGTGCTGAGGGCGTGAACGGCGTCGTGACCGCGCTCACCGAAGGTGCTTCCGCTGGAAGAGACCTGCGCGACACCTTTGCTCTGCCCTCGCTGGAGGAGCAGGTCAAGGCTGCGGAGAACCTGAGGAAGCTCCAGCCCGTGGAACCGGTCGACCCGGACGTCGAGGAGATGCTGAGGCAGATCGAGGAGGAGGAGCGGAAGGCCCGGCTGCGGTTGGCCATGCAGCTGGGCACGGCGACGAGTCCTCCCGTGGTGGTCACCGTGACCAGCGGCTGAGCTCAGTCCTCCGGCGGGACGGGGTCGTACGTCGTCGAGAAGACGCGGCGACCGCCCTGCCCGTCGCCACCGGTCGTGGTGCGGGTGACGGTGATGCGGAAGCCGCCGTCGGCGCGCGGGCGGCGCGGGCCCGAGGTCGACACGACCCGCCGCCCGCCGTTGTCGCCGTACAGCTCCACCGTCACCGAGCCGGCGCTGGAGCGGGTGCGCACGAGCAGGGGATGGGCGGTGTCGTTGCGGAACCGCACGTCGATGGCGCCGTAGTAGACCGTGGACTCGCGGCCCGCCGGGTAGCGGCTGATGTAGAAGCTGTGCGGCTTGTGCTCGAGGATCGGCACGCCGGCGAAGAAGGCGGCGTTGAACAGCGTGGTCGCGAACTGGCTGACGCCACCGCCCACCTCGTCGGTGAGCTCTCCGTCGACGATGGCTCCGTCGGCCACGAAGCCCCGCGCACGTGTGCGCCGCCCGGCGGTCCCGTTGAGGCTGAACTCCGCGCCGGGCAACACCCAGGTGCCGTCGACGATCGCGGCGATGCGGCGGATGTTGGTCGCCCGTGGCTGCCCCGCCTGGAAGCGCGTGGTGAAGGCGCCGACGAGGGTCCGCACGCCGCCGGCTGCCGCTGTCGTGATCGCCGGCTGCACGGTCGTCACGGGCAGCGGTGGGGGAGGGGTCCGGTCGGCGGTGAGCACCCGGGCCTGCAGCCGGGCCGTGGCCGCGTCGACGTCGACGCGGCGGCCGACGGTCGCGGGCCGGACGCTGACCTGCGCCGGGCGCGGTGTCCAGACCAGGTCGCCCTGGGTGTCGACGACCGCCGCCGGACCTGCGACGGACACGCCGGCGTTGCGCGCGGAGGCTGCCAGCGGCGCCGCTCGCGCGGCGACCCGGGCACGCAGGCCCGCCGTGTCGAGGGCGAGCACCGGTCCGCCGGCGGCCTGCCGCAGGCGCAGCAGCGGGGCGAGCTCCGCCCGGGAGACGGTCAGCCGCAGCGCACCCTGCCCGAGCACGTGGTCGCGACCGAGCGCGGCCCGGCCGGCGGCGGCGACCGCGTCGACCTGGGCCGGCGTGGTGGGCGCTTGCAGCGTCCGGACGGGCAGCTCGACCGGACCCGACGAGCCCTGCTCGAGGACCTGCTGCACCGCATCGGCGGCCGGGAGGACCTGCAGTGCCCGACCGGGAGCCGGCGGCAGCGCCGCCACCTGCAGGCCGGTGACCCGGATGTCACCGGCGAACGCCGGTCGGTCCACCTCCGCGGCCAGCGCCTCGAGCCGGTCGCGCAGTCGCCGCCGGTCGGTGGACGTCGTCAGGCCGACCTCCCCGCCCCGGCGCAGCAGCAGCCCGAACACCGATCCGCCGTCGTCCAGCGCGCGGTCGACCGTGGCGTCGACGTCGACGTCGAGCAGGTCGCGCGGCAGCGTCGAGGGCACGCCCGCGGCCGACACCGCGAGGGCTCCGCTGGTGCGCGTGGCCGCGACGTCCTCGACCGCCGCCCGTACGGCAGGCCCGTCGAGCCCGCCGACGTCGACGCCGGCGACGGTCGTGCCCGGCAGCGCCTCGCCCCGCCGCTCGAGCGTCACCCCGGCGACGCCGGCGGCGGCGATCGCCAGCGCCGCCCCCGCCACCCACCGTCCCCGCATGCCCGCAGTGCTCCCGTCCGTCCGCTCGGCTCCAGTGTCGCAGCGCCGGCAGCGGCCGCCTCCGTCGTCGACGGGCGTGCGCGGCGGCTCCACTAGCCTGCCGAGCCATGCTGCTCTCCGACCGTGACCTCAAGGCGGCGCTCGCCGACGGCCGGATGGCCCTGCGGCCCTACGACGAGTCGATGGTCCAGCCCAGCAGCATCGACGTGCGGCTGGACCGCTTCTTCCGGGTCTTCGCCAACCACCGCTACACCCACATCGACCCCGCGCAGCAGCAGGACGACCTCACCGAGCTGGTGGAGGTGGCGGACGGCGAGGCCTTCCTGCTCCACCCGGGGGAGTTCGTGCTCGGGTCGACCCTCGAGCACATCAGCCTGGGCGACGGCCTGGCCTCCCGGCTCGAGGGCAAGAGCTCGCTGGGCCGTCTGGGCCTGCTGACCCACTCGACCGCGGGCTTCATCGACCCCGGCTTCTCGGGACACGTCACCCTGGAGCTGTCCAACGTCGCCAACCTGCCGATCAAGCTCTACCCCGGCATGCGCATCGGCCAGATCTGCGTGCTGCCGCTGAGCTCGCCGGCCGAGCACCCGTACGGCGCGAGCGTGTACGGCTCGCGCTACCAGGACCAGCGCGGCCCGACGCCGTCGCGCTCCTACCTCCGCTTCACCCGCAGCGGCACCGGCTCGGGCTGAGCCCGGCCCCCTGCCCGCCCGCGCACCCTGTCCGGACGGGCAGGGTGAGCTGCGCTTGCGTCAGGAGTCGCGGACCCCGGCCCAGCGGCCGTCGAGCGCCCGCAGCGAGGCCGCGAGCAGCTCCTGCAGGTCGGCGTCCGGCGCGCTGAGCCACTGCTCGTACGCCGTCAGGGCGGCGCCCAGGCACAGGTGGGCGACGAGCTGTGGGAGCAGGTCGCCCGGGGCCTGCCCCAGCCGCCCGCCGACGAACTCGGCCACGACCTCCCGCCAGGCGGCGTAGCGCAGGGTGCTGTGCGCCTGCAGCGCCGGCACCGTCAGGACGAGGGCCATCCGGTTGCGGTGCCAGGGCGCGTGGTCGGGGTCCAGGCGGTTGAAGGCCAGCACGGCCTCGCAGAGCGCGTCGAGCAGGGGGCGCGAGGCGTCGGTGCCCGACAGCCGGGCGCGCAGCGCCGCCAGGCCCTCCTCGAACTCCCCCCAGACCACGTCGTTCTTGGAGGCGTAGTAGCGGAAGAACGTCCGCCGCCCGATGCCGGCGGCGGCCGCGATGTCGTCGACCGTGGTGGCCTCGAACCCGCGCCGGGCGAACAGCTCGAGCGCCACCTGCTCGAGCTCGGCGCGCGTCGTGACCGCGGGCCGCCCGCCCCGCGGGCGGAGCGCGTCCTGCTGCGCCGAGACGACCACGTCCGTCCCTCCTCTGTCCCGACCGCGGGGGGAGCCGGGTGCCTCGCAGTCTCGCCGCTGCCCGGCCGGCGGTCGAGCCATCCGGGTGTCGACGCTCCTGCTGCAGCGGGCTAGGTTCCCCGCATCACTGTGACAGAGGTCACCGGCGTCAGGAGAGCACGTGAAGACCAAGGCTGCGGTCCTGTGGGGGCTCAACGAGGAGTGGAAGATCGAGGAGGTCGAGATCGGCGAGCCGGTCGCCGGTGAGGTGCTGATCCGCCTGGCCGCCTCCGGCATGTGCCACTCCGACGAGCACGTGCGCATCGGCGACATCCCCCTCGTCGAGCCGGGCGGGTTCCCGTTCATCGGCGGGCACGAGGGCGCGGGCATCGTGCAGAAGGTCGGACCCGGTGTCACCAGCGTCAAGGAGGGCGACCACATCGTCCTGGGCTTCATCCCCTCCTGCGGTCGCTGTCCGTCGTGCTCGAGCGGCCACCAGAACCTCTGCGACAACGGCGCGACGCTGCTGACCGGCCAGTCCATCGCCGACGGCACCTACCGCCACCAGGTGAAGGGCCAGAACGCCTCGCCGATGTGCCTGATCGGCACCTTCTCGCCCTACGTGTGCTGCCACGAGTCGTCGGTCATCAAGATCGAGGACGACATCCCGCTGGACAAGGCCGCTCTGGTCGGCTGCGGCGTCACGACCGGCTGGGGCTCGGCCGTCTACGCGGCGGAGGTGACGCCCGGCGACAACGTCGTGGTCATCGGGATCGGCGGTGTGGGGATCAACGCCGTCCAGGGCGCCAAGGCGGCGGGTGCCAAGAGGATCTTCGCGATCGACCCGCTCGAGTTCAAGCGCGAGCAGGCGATGAAGCTGGGGGCGACGCACGCCTTCGCCAGCATGGCGGAGGCCGCCGGCCCGATCAACGAGATCACCTGGGGCACGATGGCCCAGAAGGCCATCCTCACCGTCGGCCGGATCGAGGGCGAGATGGTGGGCGAGATGCTCGGCCTGGTCGCCAAGGGCGGCACCGGCGTCGTCACGGCCATGGGCGAGGCCGGACCGGTCAACGTGCCGATGAGCCTGTTCGAGCTGGCGCTGCTGCAGAAGCGCCTGCAGGGCGCTGTCTTCGGCGGCGGCAACCCGCGCTTCGACGTCCCGAAGCTGCTCGGGCTCTACCGCGAGGGCCAGCTCAAGCTCGACGAGCTGATCACGAAGACCTACAAGCTCGAGGACATCAACCAGGGCTACTCCGACATGCTGGAGGGCAAGAACATCCGCGGCGTGATCATGTACGGCGAGGACGACTACTGACCGCTGCTCCGGAGCACCCGCGCCCGGGCGGACTGCTCGACCGCGCGGTGTCCGACCGCCTGCTCGCGCAGGTGGTCGGACGCCGGCGTGAGGTCGAGCTGGTGCTGGCCGCGCTGCTGGCCGGCCGGCACATGCTGCTCGAGGGTCCGCCCGGCACGGGCAAGTCGACGCTGCTGCGCGGGCTGTCGCGGGCGGCCGGGCTGTCCTTCGAGTTCGTCGAGGGCAACGCCGAGCTGACCCCGGCCCGGCTGGTCGGGCACCACGACCCGTCCCGGGTGATGAGCGAGGGCTACGCCGCCGACGTCTTCGTCGACGGGCCGCTCGCGGCGGCGATGCGCGCCGGTGCGCTGCTGTACGTCGAGGAGATCAACCGGGTCCCCGAGGAGACGCTCAACGTCCTGATCACCGTCATGAGCGAGGGCGAGCTGCACGTCCCGCGGCTGGGCCGGCTCGTCGCGGCGCGGGGCTTCCGGCTGGTCGCCGCCATGAACCCGTTCGACGCGGTGGGGACCGCGCGCATCGCCTCGGCCATCTACGACCGCACCTGCCGGGTGCGCATGGACTACCAGGACGCCGCCGACGAGGTCGAGATCGTGCGGCGCAACGCTGCCGAGACCGCCGACCCCGAGCGCACGGCCGACGTGGACAAGGCCGTGGAGCTCGTCCGGCGCACGCGGGAGCACCCCGAGGTGCGCGTGGGCTCCTCCGTGCGCGGGGCCATCGACCTGGTGCTCGTCGCCGACACCCTGGCCGCCCTGCGGGAGGTCCCGCCGACCGACCGCGGCGTCAGCCTGGACGCGGCGCTCACGGCGCTGTCGGGTCGCCTGCGCCTGCACGAGGGCGCGAGCCGCACGTCCGAGGACGTCGTGCGCGAGCTCTGGGAGGACGTCTTCCGCCCGGACGACGACGAGGAGGGCGACGACAGCGCGGGTGAGGCGGGCGACTCGCCGGGGGAAGCGCCCCGGCCGGCCGGGACCCCCGCCCCGGACCGGCCGGGTCGCTAGCCGACGACGGCACCGACGAGCTCGTCCTCGAGGGCGAGGCGGCACGCGAGGCGCTGGCCGAGGCGGCCCGGCGCACCACCTCACGGCGCGACCTGTCCCGCTCGCCGGCCTTCCGCGCGCTGTCGCCGGAGGTCGGCGCGCTCGACGAGGAGGCGTTCGGGCGCGAGCTGGCCGACGACCCCGACGCGGTGCTCGGCCTGCTGGCCGACATGGCCGGCGCGACCGACGAGGGGCTGCGGCGGCTCGCCCGTCGCCTGGCCGGGCGGGTGGCCGTGCGACTGGGACGGGCTGGTCCGGCCCGGGAGCGCGGAACGGGGCGGCTGCGCCGGGTGGCGCTGTCGCCCGGCGGTGACCTCGACGTCGACGCCAGCCTCGAGGTGCTGGTCGCCTCGGCGGTCACCGGCCGTCCGCCGGCGCTCGAGGACCTGCGCGCCGCGGAGTGGGGCCGGCCGTCGGTCGCGCTGTGCCTGCTGGTGGACCGCAGCGGGTCGGTCGGCGGCGAGCGCCTGGCCGCCGCGGCGCTCGCCGCGGCCGCGGTCGCGCTGCGGGCACCCCAGGACCACAGCGTCGTGGCGTTCTCCGACACGGCCATCGTGCTCAAGGCCCAGGACGAGCAGCGGCCCGTCGAGCAGGTCGTCGACGGGCTGCTGGCGCTGCGCGGGCACGGGACGACCGACCTGGCGCTGGCCCTCGCGACGGCGGGCCGTCAGCTGGCGCGCTCGCGGGCGACGCGGCGCACGACCGTGCTGCTCACCGACGGCCGGGCCACCGCGGGCGACGACCCGCGCCGAGCCGCGCGCCGGCTCGACGACCTGGTGGTGATCGCTCCGCACGACGACGCCGAGCAGGCCCGCGCCCTGGCGACCGACGTCGGCGCCCGCTTCTCGGCGCTGCGCGGGCCCTCCGACGTGCCCCGCGCGCTCGGGCTGCTCGCCCAGGGCTGAGGGGACAGCGCCACCTGTCCGTCCGGACAGTGGTGGTCGGCACCGGGTGCCGTTACGGTCCGCGGTGACGCCGGTCACCCGGACCGGTCCCCCCTCCGGAGGACAGATGACCGCTCCCGCGCCCGAGCTCGCCGAGCCGGCCACCGACCTGACCGACCGTCCCGAGACCGACGAGCTCGTCGCGCAGGACCTGCTGGTCGAGGACGTGTCCATCGACGGCATGTGCGGCGTCTACTAGCCGTCGGGTGACGACTCCCCCCGGGGCCGGCGTCCTCGACCGCGCCTGGGACATCAGCCCCCGCGTGTCGGTCCGGCCGGAGTCCTTCGGGGCCCTGCTGTACCACTTCGGCACCCGACGGCTGTCGTTCCTCAAGGACCGGCGGCTGCTCCAGGTGGTGCAGTCGCTGGCCGCGTCGCCGACGGCCCGCGAGGCCTGCCGCTCTGCCGGCCTGGCCCCGCACGAGATCCCCGCCTACGAGAGGGCCCTGGCCCAGCTCGCCGCCACCGACATGCTGCAGGAGCGCGCATGACGTCGACCCTCCCGCCGGCGGTCCCGCTGGTGGAGCACTTCGCCCTCGGGCTCGACGCCCCGATCTGCCTGACGTGGGAGCTCACCTACGCCTGCAACCTGGCGTGCTCGCACTGCCTGTCGAGCTCGGGCCGGCGCGACCCCCGCGAGCTGACGACCGACGAGGCGAAGGCGGTCATCGACGAGCTGCAGCGCATGCAGGTCTTCTACGTCAACATCGGCGGCGGCGAGCCGACCGTCCGCGCGGACTTCTGGGAGCTGCTCGACTACGCGACGGCGCACGACGTCGGGGTGAAGTTCTCGACCAACGGCATCAAGATCGACGCCGAGGCCGCCCGCCGCATCGCAGCCAACTCCTACGTCGACATCCAGATCTCCATCGACGGCGCGACGCCCGACGTCAACGACGCCGTGCGCGGCCAGGGGTCGTTCGACACCGCCGTGCGCGCGCTGGAGCACCTGGCCGAGGCCGGCGTCAGCCCCAAGCTGTCCGTCGTCTGCACCCGCCACAACCTCCCGCAGCTGGACCAGTTCAAGGCCCTGGCCGACCGCTTCGGCGCGCAGCTGCGCCTGACCCGCCTGCGCCCCTCCGGCCGCGGCGCCGACGTCTGGGACGACCTGCACCCGACGGCGCAGCAGCAGCGCGAGCTGTACGCCTGGCTCGTGCGGCACGGTGAGAACGTCCTCACCGGCGACTCGTTCTTCCACCTGGCTGCCTACGGCGAGGCGCTCCCGGGTCTGAACCTGTGCGGAGCGGGCCGCGTGGTGTGCCTCATCGACCCGGTGGGCGACGTGTACGCCTGCCCCTTCGCCATCGCCGACCAGTTCCTGGCGGGGAACGTGCGCAGCGACGGCGGCTTCGCCCGCGTGTGGCGGGAGTCCGAGCTGTTCCTCGAGCTGCGCGAGCCGCAGAGCGGCGGCACCTGCCGCAGCTGCGACGCCTACGACGCCTGCCGGGGCGGGTGCATGGCGGCCAAGTTCTTCACCGGCCTGCCGCTCGACGGTCCGGACCCCGAGTGCGTCAAGGGCTTCGGCGAGCTGGCGCTGTCGAAGGTCGCTCCCGGCGCCGCGCCGCGGCCGTCCCTCGACCACTCCCACAAGGGCGGCGTACGAGGCGGTCCCGTGCCGCTCGTGCTGCAGGTCCGCCGCCCCGACAAGCCCTGCGACGAGTCGCCGCTGTCCGGACTCGTCCCGGCGCCCTCGAACCCCTCGCCGCGGAGGCCCGCATGAGCAGAGGTTGGTTCGAGACGGTCGCCGAGGCGCAGCGTCGCGCGCAGAAGACGCTGCCGAAGTCGGTCTACATGGCGCTGGTCGCCGGCTCCGAGCGGGGCAAGACGCTGCAGGACAACGTCGACGCCTTCAGCGAGCTCGGCTTCGCACCGCACGTCGCCGACCTCGCCCGCGAGCGGGACCTGTCGACGACCGTCATGGGGGTGCCGGTCGACCTGCCGGTGCTCATCTCGCCGACCGGCGTGCAGGCGGTGCACCCCGACGGCGAGGTCGCCATCGCGCGTGCGGCGGCCGCCCGCGGGACGGTGATGGGCCTGTCGTCGTTCGCCAGCAAGCCGGTCGAGCAGGTCGTCGCCGCCAATCCCAGGACCTTCTTCCAGCTCTACTGGTCGGGCAGCCGCGAGGACATCCTGGCCCGCATCGACCGCGCCCGGGCCGCCGGTGTCGCCGGCGTCATCGTGACGCTCGACTGGTCGTTCTCGCAGGGCCGCGACTGGGGCAGCCCGACCATCCCCCAGTCGATCGACTTCCGGACGATGCTGAAGTTCGCCCCCGAGGCGGTGGTCCGTCCGACGTGGGCGCTGCGCTGGGTGCGCAGCGGCGGGCTGCCCGACCTCACCACTCCCAACATGGCGCTGCCCGGACAGCCGGCGCCCGGCTTCTTCGGCGCCTACGGCGAGTGGATGCAGACGCCGCTGCCCACCTGGGACGACCTGCGCTGGCTGCGCGCGCACTACGACGGCAAGCTGATGCTCAAGGGCGTCATGCGCGTCGACGACGCACACCGGGCCGTCGACGTCGGCTTCGACGCGATCTCGGTCTCCAACCACGGCGGCAACAACCTCGACGGCACACCTGCGTCCGTGCGCGCCCTGCCGGTGATCGTCGACGCGGTGGGCGACCGGGTCGACGTCGTCATGGACGGCGGGGTCCGCCGGGGGAGCGACGTCGTCAAGGCGCTGGCGCTCGGGGCGCGTGCGGTGATGATCGGCCGCGCCTACCTGTGGGGCCTGGCCGCGAACGGCCAGGCCGGGGTCGAGAACGTGCTCGACATCCTGCGCAGCGGCCTGGACTCCGGGCTGCTGGGGATCGGCCGGGCGTCGGTGCGCGACCTCACCCGCGACGACCTGCTGGTGCCCGACGGCTTCGAGCGCCGGCTGGGTGTGCCGGGCGAGGTCGGCACCGGCGCCGGGGTCCCGGTGCAGAGCCCGGCCCCGGTCTGAGCGCGGCTCCCGATCCGACGGCGGCACCGACGCGAGACGCGGGCGCCGCGTGAGCCCGCGGGCGGCCGACCTCACCTGGCCCCAGGCGGCGGACCGCGGCGACCGGCTCCTCGTCGTCCCGCTCGGCGCCACCGAGCAGCACGGACCGCACCTGCCGCTGTCGACCGACACCGACGTGGCCTGCGCGCTGGCCGGTGCCCTGGCGGCGCGCCGGGCCGACGTCGACGTCGCGCCGCCGGTCCCGTACGGCGCCAGCGGCGAGCACGCGGGCTTCGCCGGCACCCTGTCGATCGGCACGGCGGCGCTGCAGCTGCTGCTGGTCGAGCTGGGGCGCTCGGCGACCGCCACCTGGCGTCGCGTGCTGCTGCTGTCGGCCCACGGCGGCAACGCCGACGCGGTGCGGTCGGCGGTGGCCGTGCTGCGTGGGGAGGGCCGCGACGTGCGTGCCTGGTCGCCCGCCTGGCCCGGCGACGCGCACGCCGGGCGGACCGAGACGTCCGTGCAGCTGGCGCTGGACCCCTCGCGCGTGCTGCCGGGCCGGGCGCAGCCGGGAGCGACCGAGCCGCTGGCCGACCTGCTGCCGCGGCTGCGTGCCGGCGACGTGCGCGCCGTCAGCCCGAACGGCGTGCTGGGCGACCCCTCCGGGGCCGGCGCCGACGAGGGCGACAGGCTGCTGGCCGAGGCCGTCGACCAGCTGGACGTCTGGTTGGGC
>CADCUB010000104.1 GCA_902805775.1 uncultured Frankineae bacterium
CGACGAGACCCCGCCCGACGACGACGGGGACCGGCGCAGGGGTCGCTGCGCTCCGGTCCCCGTCGACGGCCTGGCCGGCTCTGGCGGTGGCGGTGGGATTTGAACCCACGGAGGAGTTGCCCCCTCACACGCTTTCGAGGCGTGCTCCTTCGGCCGCTCGGACACGCCACCGGGCGAGACTCTAGCGAAGCCCGCGGCGGCTCTCGAAGAACGTGCGCAGCACCGCGGAGCACTGCTCGGCGAGCACACCGGACACCACCTCCGGCCGGTGGTTGAGGCGGCGGTCGCGCACGACGTCCCAGAGCGAGCCCACCGCCCCCGCCTTGGGGTCGTCGGCCCCGTAGACGACACGCGCCACACGGGCCAGGACGAGAGCGCCGGCGCACATCGTGCAGGGCTCGAGCGTGACGACGAGGGTGCAGCCGGTCAGCCGCCAGGACCCCAGGGCGTGCGCGGCGGCGCGCAGGGCGAGCACCTCGGCGTGCCCGGTCGGGTCACCGCTCGCCTCGCGGTCGTTGCAGGCGACGCCGAGCACCGCGCCGTCCGGAGCCAGCACCAGCGCCCCCACGGGGACGTCCCCGTGCTCGGGCGCGCGCTGAGCGGCCTCCAGCGCCGCGCGCATGGGACCGTCCCACGGGCCGGCCCCCGGACGGGTCAACCCTCGCGCAGCCGCTCGAGGACGTCGTCGCAACCGGCGTTCTCGCACACGGTGGTCAGCACGTCGGCCGGCAGCAGGCCCTCCTCCGCGCACAGGGCCAGCAGGTCCGAGGCGGACGTGCCGAGGTCGGCCAGGACGGTGGTGTCACCGACCGGCTCGGCGACGGGGCGCGTCCCCTCGTCCTCGTCGTCCTCGACGTCGTCGCTGTCGGCGTCCTCCCAGAGCATCGCGGCGACCTCGCTGGCGAGGACGGCCCGGCGGTCGGAGAGGAACACCCGGGGCTCGGCGAGGCTGCCCGCCCCGCCGTCGACCCGGACCAGCGCGAAGTGCTCGTCGTCCTCGTCGAGCATCATCAGGGCAGGTCCGTCGCCGTCGCCCGTCAGGTCGCGCAGGAGGTCGGCGAGCTGCTCGAGGTCCTCGACCTCCGCGAGGTCGAGCTCGACCCCGGTCCAGCCCTGGTCTGTCCGGGCGAGCGCGGCGGCGAAGTAGGACACGGTGCACTGCTCCGGTGATCGGTCGGCGGCAGGAACCGCGGACGAGGACTACTGCACGAGCGCGTCGACTACCCGCTCGTACGCGGTAGCGAACCCCAGGTGACGGGCCAGGCTGCTGAGCATCTCGTCGGCGTAGGCGTCCAGGTCCGACAGCAGGGACTCGAGCTGCAGCGCGTCCAGTCCCAGGTCCTCGAAGATGTCCAGGTCACCGGCGGGCCGGACGTCCTGGTCGTCGTCGTCGGGCTGGTCGACGTCGAGGTGGTCGAGCACCTGGGCCGCGAGGTCCCAGTCGAGTGCGGCGGTGACGTCGGACAGCATCAGCCGGACCGATCCCCGACGGACACGCGCGGCGACGAAGAACTCGTCCGCCACGTCGACCAGCGCCAGTGCGGAGGTGTCCTCCGGCTGCTGCCCGACCGCCGCGAGCAGGGCGTCGAGGTCCTCGGTCACCGCCTCGGGCAGCACCTCGACCTGCCACCGGCCCTGCTCGCGGTAGGCGATGACGGCGTACGACTCGGCCTGCGCCGGTGCGGACACGGGCGGTCCTCTCGCAGAGCGGCCTGGGGCCCGGAGCCTGACAGACCGGGCGGGTCGGGCGGAAGGGGCCCGCCGGGTTCATCACGACACCCAGGGGTAGGCGATCTCGCAGACGCCAGTCGATCCCTGACCACCCTCTCCAGGAGGAGAACCATGTCTGAGCGCAACACCCTCGCCCACGCCCTGCACGACCTCGGCCTGGCGGCCTGGTTCGGCGGGTCGCTGATGGGTGCCATCGGCGTCAACGGCGCAGCCGCCGACGTCGACGACCCGCGGCAGCGTGCCCGTGTCGCCAACGCCGGGTGGGCCCGCTGGACGCCGTTCAACGCCGTCGCGATCGGCGCGCACCTCGTCGGCGGGGCGCAGCTGCTGAAGGAGAACAAGGCCCGCGTCGCCACCCAGCAGGGCGTGCTGGCCAACACCAACGTCAAGCTCGCGCTGACGGCCGGCGCGCTGGGCGCCACCGCCTGGGCGCGCGTCCTGGGCCAGAAGATGATGAAGGCCGGGGACGTCCCGGTCGGCGGTGGCACCGACTCCCTCGCGAGCACCCCGCCGGAGGTCGCCAAGGCGCAGAAGCAGCTCTCGGCGCTGCAGTGGGCCATCCCCGGCCTGACCGGCGCGATGCTGGCCAGCTCGTCCCTGCACGAGGAGCAGCAGCGTCCCTCGCAGGTCGTCAGCGGCACGATCAAGGGCCTGCCGGGCACGCTCGGCAGCGCAGCCTCCGGTGCCGCTCTGGCCGCCCGCAGCCGGGTGCGCGACGTCCTCTAGCCCTGCCGCACGACGACGGCCCCCGCTCCTCGGAGCGGGGGCCGTCTCGCGTTCGGGGCCAGGCGATGCCGGTCGCGTCAGCCGACCGCCGGCGCCGGCTCGGGGGAGGTCGGCGCGCCCCTCTCCCCGAACATGGACTGCGACGCGCCGACTCCGGCGACGACCCCGGACGCCGCCGCCACCAGCGTCAGCTGCAGCCCCGGCGTCAGGTCGCCCGCGGCGTACACCCCCGGGACGCTCGTCTCGCCGCAGTCGCTGACGGCGACGTAGCCCTCCTCGTCGAGCCGGCAGCCCAGCATCTCGGCGAGGTCGGTGCGCGGCACGTGGGCGACCGAGAACATCACCATCGACGCGGGCAGCACCTCCCCGCCCTCGAGCTCGACGCCCCGCAGGTCGCCGCGCTCGCCCAGGAAGCGCACGGCGTTCTGCTCGCGCAGGGTGATGTCGTGCGTCGCCAGCTCCGTACGGCAGCTGTCGTCACCCCGGAAGCGCCTGCCGTTCGTGACGACGGTCACCGAGCAGGCCCAGTTCTGCAGCGTCGACGCGAAACCGACGAGGTGCGGGTCCCATCCGAGCGCGACGACGTGGCGGTCGCGTGCCTCGTAGCCGTCGCAGGCCGGGCAGTGGAAGACCGAGGCGCCGTAGTGCTCGAAGAAGTCCTCGACGTCCGGGAACGCGTCCTTGACGCCGCAGGCCAGGACCAACCGGTGGGCGAGCAGGTCGTCGCCGACGTCGAACAGCCCGTCGGGGCGTCGCTCGACGTGCGTCACCCGACCGAAGCGGATCTGCGCCGTGGGGTAGGCCAGCACCTCCTCGCGGCCCTTCGCGATCAGGTCGGCGGGCTTCTGCGGGTCGCGCCCGAGGTAGCCGTGCGAGCACTCGACCTGCTGGTTGCGGTGGTCCTGCGAGTCGATGACCACGACCGAGCGGCGGTAGCGGCCGATCCAGGACGCCGCCGCGAGGCCGGACGCGCCTCCGCCGACGACGACGACGTCGACCTCGAGCCGCTCCGGACCACCGGGGAGCGTCACGAGGCCTCCAGCAGCCCGCGCGCCGCCACGGCCTCGAGCGACAGCGTGCGGTAGCCGACCGCCTCGAACAGCACGACGATCCGATCGCCTTCGTAGCGCATGACCACCCCGTTGCCCCAGCTGGCGTGGGTGACGCGCGACTGGAGCGGGAACGGCGACAGGTCCGCGTCGGCCTGCTCCTCGGCGGTCCCGTCACGGCACGTGTCGCAGTTGCCGCACGGCTCCTCGAGCGTCTCGCCGAAGTAGCCGAGCAGGAACTGCCGGCGGCAGCCGGTCGTCTCGGCGTACGCGCGCATCATCTCGACCCGCGACTGCTCCATCTTGCGCTGCGACTCGGCGACCTCCGCGGCCTGGGAGGCCGCCTGCCGGGGGCTCAGCTCGTCCTCGCTCGCCTCGATGGTGCCGTCGTCGTGCACGTCGACGGCACCGGCCTGCTCCAGCAGGTTGACCAGGCCGGCGAGGCGGGTCGGCCGCACGTCCATCTCGGAGGCCAGGGCGGTGGGCTCGACCGCCTCGCCGGCGTGGTTGACCAGCGCGACGACCTGCGTGAGCGCCCGCTCGTCGACGCCGCCGGAGGCGAAGAACGTGCGCAGCCCGAGGTCCTCCTGGCGGTAGTACAGCACCGCCTGAGCGGGCTCGCCGTCGCGTCCGGCGCGGCCGATCTCCTGGTAGTAGCTGTCGAGCGAGTCGGCGACCTCGGCGTGCAGGACGAAGCGCACGTCGGCCTTGTCGATGCCCATCCCGAACGCCGTCGTCGCGACCACCACGTCGAGTCCTCCTGCCAGGAAGCGGCTGTGGACGTCGTCGCGGTCGGCGGACCTGCGCCCGGCGTGGTAGTGCTCGGCCGTGATCCCGAGCTCGGCGAGCGCCTCGGCGTAGCGCTCGGCGCTCTTGCGGGTGGCGGTGTAGACCAGCCCCGGCTTCGCCTCCGACATCGCCCGCAGGACGACGGCCTCCCGCCGCTGCTCGTCGTCGCGGAACGACTCGACCTCGAGCGACAGGTTGGGCCGGTCGAAGCCACGGACCACCTGCACGGGGTCGTCCAGGCGGAGCCGGCTGACGATCTCGTCACGGACGGGCGGTGACGCCGTGGCGGTCAGCGCGAGCACCGTCGGGCGGCCCAGCCGCTCGATCGCCGTGTGCAGCCGCAGGTAGTCGGGACGGAAGTCGTGCCCCCACGAGGAGATGCAGTGCGCCTCGTCGACGACGAACAGCGACGGACGGACCTCTGCCAGCGCATCGAGCACCTCGGGCTTGCTGAGCTGCTCCGGCGCCAGGAAGAAGAACTCGACGTCCCCGCTCTGCAGCGCCTCGAAGGCCGCCTCGCGCGCCCGCGCGCTCTGAGCGCTGTTGGCCTGGACCGCGCCACCGGCCGCACGGTGCTCGAGCAGCCCGGACACCTGGTCGCGCTGCAGCGCGATGAGCGGGCTGACGACGACGGTGGGCCCGTCGAGCAGCAGCGCGGGCACCTGGTAGATCGCGCTCTTGCCCGAGCCGGTGGGCATGACGGCAAGCGTGTCGCGACCGGCCATGACGTGCTGCATGGCCTCGAGCTGACCGGGCCGCAGCTCGGTCCAGCCGAAGGCCTCGCGCGCGGTGCGCCGGAGATCGGCGGCGGCGGGCAGGTCGGTCACGGGGGCTCCTCGGGTCAGGGGGGTCCGGCCTCCGTACGTCCCCCTGCACGCCTGGGGAACACCTCCGCACAGGTGATCCCGCGGGCTCTACCCTGTCGGCATGACCGAGCTCGACACCCGTCCTGTCGTCGACCCCGAGCTCGACGACGGCGACGACGACAAGCGGTTCAGCCACTACGTGCGCAAGGAGGACATCCTGCGCAGCGCCATCGACGGCGTGCCGGTCAAGGCGCTGTGCGGCAAGCAGTGGCTGCCCGGCCGCGACCCCGAGAAGTACCCCGTCTGCCCTGCCTGCAAGGACATGATGGGCATGCTCGAGTCCATGCAGTGAGCGCCTCCCCGGAGACCGTCCTCGCCGTCGACATCGGCGGCACGAAGATCGCCGCCGGCGTCGTCGACGCGGACGGGCGACTGCTGCGCTGGGCGACGGAGCCGACCCCGACCGGCCCGGACCCGGAGGCGATCTGGCAGGCGCTGACCACGGCGGTCACCCGGGCCGAGCCCGACGGCGCGCAGGCGATCGGCATCGGCAGCGCCGGTCCGATGGAGCGGGGCGGGGTCACCGTCTCACCCCTGAACATCCTGGGCTGGCAGGACTTCCCGCTGCTGCAGCGCGTCTCGGAGGCGTACGCGCTGCCCGTCGTCATCGACGTGGACGCCAAGGCGCTGGCCGTCGGGGAGGGGTGGCGGGGCGCCGGTGCGGGTGTGTCCAACTTCATCGCGATGGTCGTCTCCACCGGCGTCGGCGGCGGCGTCGTCGTCGACGGGCGGCTGCTGCACGGCGCCCAGGGCAACGCCGGCCACATCGGTCACGTGGTGGTGGTGCCGGGCGGCGCGCTCTGCGGCTGCCAGGGACGCGGCTGCCTGGAGGCCGAGATCAGCGGTACGGCCATCGGCCGGCGCATCGGCGCCCCCGCGTCGCAGGCCTCACCGCAGGAGGTGCACCGCGCCGGCCAGCTGCTCGGCGAAGGGCTCGCCTCCGTCACCAACCTGCTCGACCTCGAGCTGATCGCCGTCGGCGGCTCGGTCGCGCTCGGCTTCGGCGAGCCGTTCTTCGCCGCGTGCAACACCGCGCTGCACGCCTCGAGCCGGCTGGGCTTCACCGCGAACACGCGGGTCGTCCCGGTCGGGCTCGGCCCGGACGGCCCCCTGGTCGGTGCCGGTGCGCTGGCCTGGCGCATGCTCGGACAGGACGTCGGCGTCGCCTGAGGCGGTCCCGGCACGGCCCTCGGCGCTCAGGCGGGGACGGGAGCAGCGGGCACCACGACCGGCTCGGGGACCAGCTCCACGCCGAACGCCTCGCGCACGCCCTGCTGCACCGCTCCGGCGACGTCCAGCAGCTCGCGCGTCGTGCCGGATCCCCGGTTGACCAGCGCCAGGGTGTGCTTGCTCGAGATGCCGACCGGCCCCTCGAACGCGCCCTTGCCGAAGCCGGCCCGCTCGATCAGCCAGGCCGCCGACACCTTCGTACGCCCGTCCGGCTCGGGCCACGTCGGCAGGCGCACGCTGCCGCAGCGCTCGTCGACCCGCTCCCGCAGCGATCGCAGCTGCTCGTCGGTGAGCAGCGGGTTGGTGAAGAACGAGCCCGCGCTGCGGGTGTCGGGGTCGGCGGCGTCGAGGACCATGCCCTTGCCGCGACGCAGCGCCAGCACCGCCTCGCGCACCTGCGACAGGGGCGCCCGTTCGCCGACCTCGACACCGAGCCGCCGGGCGAGCTCGGCGTAGCCGACCGGGGCCGACAGCTCGCCGGTCCCGAGGGAGAAGGTGACGGCCAGCACCACCCAGCGGCCCGGCTCGGCCTTGAAGACGCTCGTGCGGTAGGCGAAGCGGCACGCCTCTCCGGTCAGGACGACCACCCGACCGGCGGCGCGGTCGTACGCCCGGACCTGCACGACGGTCTGCGAGACGTCCTGGCCGTAGGCGCCGATGTTCTGCACGACGCTGGCGCCGACCAGGCCGGGTATGCCGGACAGCGCCTCGAGGCCCACGAGCCGGTCGGCCACGCACAGGCCGACGAAGGACTCCCACTCCTCGCCCGCCGCGGCCGTGAGCAGGACGCGGTCGCCGGAGTGCTCCGCCGCGAGACCGTGCACCGCCACGCGCAGGACCGTGCCGTCGACGCCCTCGTCGGGCAGCACGACGTTGCTGCCGCCGCCGAGCACGAGCAGCCGCTCGCCGGCGGCGTCCGCCGCGCGGACGACCTCGACCACCGACTGCTCGTCGTACGCCGTCACCAGGCGCCGGGCCGGGCCGCCGAGCCGCAGCGTCGTCAGCGGGGCGAGCGGGACGTCCGGTCGGTCGAGCACCCGACCAGGGTAGGCACGTCAGGCGACCTGCGCCGCCGCGGCCGCTGCTCGCCGCGACGTGCGGCGGTGGTGGCGCACCAGGTCGGCGGTGAACAGCGCGAGGCCCGCCCAGACCAGGACGAACCCGAGCAGCCGGAACAGGGGCAGCGGCTCGTCGAACAGCGTGACGCCGAGGGCGAACTGCAGGGTCGGGGCGAGGTACTGCAGCAGGCCCAGGGTGGTCAGCGGGACGCGCGAGGCGGCGGCGCCGAAGGCCAGCAGCGGGACCGCGGTGACGACGCCCGACAGCGCGAGCAGCACGGCGTGGCCGCTGCCGTCCGCGGTGAACGTCCCGGCCCCGGTCGCCCCGAGGACGGCCACGTAGCCCGCGGCGACCGGCAGCAGCACGGCCGTCTCCACCGCCAGCCCCTCCACGGCACCGACCCCGCTGACCTTCTTCAGCAGCCCGTACGCGCCGAACGAGAAGGCGAGCACCAGCGCGATCCAGGGCGGCCGGCCGTTCTCCACGGTCAGCACCACGACCGCGACGAACGCCGCGCCCAGCGCCGTCCACTGCGCCGGACGCAGGCGCTCGCCCAGCACCAGCACGCCCAGCAGCACCGTCACGATGGGGTTGACGAAGTAGCCCAGCGAGGTCTCCACCACGTGCCCGGAGGTCACCCCCCAGATGTAGGTGCCCCAGTTCACCGCGATGACGACGGCGCCGAGGGCGACCAGGAGCAGGCGGCGCCGGTCGGCGAGCACCGTCCGCACGGCCGCTCCCCGCCGGGTGACCGCGAGGACGGCGGCGACGACGACCAGCGACCACAGCACCCGGTGGGCGAGCACCTCGACGGCTCCGGCCGGCGCGAGCAGCGGCCAGTAGAGCGGGAACAGCCCCCAGAGCAGGTACGCCGACGCCCCGTAGAGCACGCCGGTCCGCTCGGAGCTCACCCGGACATCCTGCCGGAGTCCGGCCCGGGCACCGCGGTCGCGGGAAGCACGCGGCCGGTGCGAGGCTTGTCAGCACCACACGACCGAGCAGGGGGGCCCGGATGCTGCTGGCCGCAGGTGAGGGACCACCGCAGTTCCTGACGCAGATCGCGGCGCTCGTGGTCGCCGGGGCGGTGATCGGCTACCTGTGCGCCCGGCTGCGGGTCGTCCCGATCGTCGGCTTCCTGCTGGCCGGCGTCCTGATCGGCCCGAACGCGCTCGGCGTCGTGCGCGAGCGGGAGATCATCGACGCCGCCGCCGAGATCGGCGTCATCCTGCTGCTGTTCACGATCGGCATCGAGTTCTCCATCGGCCGCCTCATGGCGATCCGACGGCTGGTCCTGCTGGGCGGCTCGCTGCAGGTCCTGGGCGCCGTGCTGGTCACGACGGGCCTGCTGATGGCGGCCGGGGTCGACCTGCGACCGGCCGTGTTCACCGGGCTGCTCGTCTCGCTGTCCTCGACGGCCATCGTGCTCAAGCTGCTCGGCGACCGGGGCGCCACCGGCTCCCCCACCGGCCAGACGAGCCTCGGGCTGCTGATCTTCCAGGACCTCGCCGTCGTCGCGATGGTGCTGGTGCTGCCCGTGATCGGGCAGGACGGCGAGGGCGGTGGCGGCGCCGGCGGGCTGGTCCGCGCCCTCGGCACCGCGCTGGCGGTCATCGCCGTCACGCTGGTGGTCGCCCGCCGGGTCATGCCGCCGGTGCTGGAGGCCGTCGCGCGGGCCTGCTCGCCGGAGGTGTTCCTGCTCTCGGTCATCGCCCTGTGCCTGGGCACCGCCTACCTCACGGCCCTGGCCGGGGTGTCGGTCTCGCTCGGGGCCTTCCTCGCCGGCCTGGTCGTGAGCGAGTCGCGCCACTCGGCGCACGCACTCGGCGAGGTGCTGCCCCTGCAGATCCTGTTCTCCGCGACCTTCTTCCTGTCGATCGGGACGCTGCTCGACGTCCGCTTCCTGCTGCAGGAGCCGCTGCTGGTCGTGGGCGCCGTGGCCCTGGTCCTCGTCGTCAAGGCGGTCACGACCACCGCGGCGGCCTGGGCGACGGGCGTCGGCGCCGCCACCGCCGCGAGCGCCGGGCTGCTGCTCGCCCAGGTCGGCGAGTTCGCGTTCGTGCTCGAGCGGCTCGGCCGCGACGTCGGGCTGACCCCGGCCGGGCTCGGGGAGGACGGCTCCCAGGCGTTCATCGCCGCGACCGTCCTGCTGCTCGTGGCCACCCCCGGCCTGGCTGCCGGCGGCCGGGCGCTGGCCGCCCGCCTCGAGCGGCGGCGACCGGTCGCGTCCGCCCCGGAGGCCGCGGCCGACGACGACGCGCCCGTCCGCGGTCACGTGGTGCTGTCCGGGTGGGGCTCGGCCGCCCGCCACCTCGCCCGGGAGCTGACGGGCAGCGGCTACGAGGTCGTGGTGATGACGCTGTCCCCGGACGGCGCCGCCGAGGCCGAGGCAGCCGGCCTGCGGGTGGTGCGCGGCGACTCGACCAAGGCCCCCGTCCTGGAGGCGGCGGCGGCGCGGTACGCCCGCGCGGTCGTCCTCGGCGACGACGAGCCCGAGCAGGCGGCGCGCATCGCCGGAGTGCTGACCACCACCGCCCCCCAGGCCGACGTGGTGGTGCTCGCGCCCGGCGCCGAGGCCGTCTCCGAGCTGCACGCCGCGGGCGTCGCCGACGTCGTGCTGGTCGACCGCACCGCGCACGAGCACCTGACCCGCACCGTCCTGTCGCGCCTGGGCCGGCCGCCGGCTGCCGGACCGGCCGGCGGGGCGCCGGCCGACCGCAGGACGGTGGTGGACACCTCGCGCGTGGTGGCGTTCCGGGCCGCGCCGGCCACGGCCTGCGTGCACGCGTCGGTGGCGCGGCCGGTGCTGCCCTCCACCGAGGGGTGCGCCGAGTGCCTGCGCGAGGGCCGCACCTGGGTGCACCTGCGCCTGTGCACGTCGTGCGGCCACGTCGGGTGCTGCGACAGCTCGCCGGGACGGCACGCTGCCGGCCACGCCTCGCACGAGGACCACCCCGTCATGTGCTCCGTGGAGCCGGGCGAGGGCTGGGGCTGGTGCTACCTGGACCGCACCACGCTCGAGCCGGCGTCGGCGGCGCTGTCCTCCTCGGCCTGACGGGCCGCCGCGACGGCCCCGTCGGTGTCCGTCGCCGCGAGCAGCAGGCCGCCGGAGGCGAACAGCACCAGCAGCGACAGCAGCGCCCCGCGGTAGGAGCCGGTGACGTCGAGCACGACCGCGAACAGCAGCGTGCCGATCCACGCCGTCCCGCGCTCCGCGAGCTCGTAGAAGCCGAAGAACGACGCCTGCCGGCCGGCCGGGACCATCGAGGAGAACAGCGAGCGGGCGACGGCCTGCGAGCCGCCGAGCACCAGCGCGATCGCCACACCGAGGACGTACGCCGCCGTCGTGCTGTCCAGCGCCAGCACCGCGTACAGCAGGATCGCGACCCAGACGACCAGCGTCCCGAGCAGCGTGCGCTTGGCGCCCAGCCGGTCGGCCAGCCGCCCCGACACGCCGGCGCCGAAGACGGCGACCACCTGGATGAGCAGGACCAGCTGCAGCAGGAACGGCGTCGCGTCGTCGCGGGGCAGGCCCTTGGCGACGAACAGCTCCTGCTCCAGCACCACGGCCGACAGCGCGACGACGGCCTGGATGGCGTCGTTGAACAGCAGGAACGCCAGCAGGTAGCGCGCCGTGCCGGGCAGCGCCCGCAGTGCGCGCAGCGACCCCCGGAGCTGGCGCAGCGAGGAGCCGACCGCGCTCGCCAGGCGCTCCCCGGGGTGCGTGCCGTCCCAGCCGGGCAGCTCGCGCACGGCGTCCAGGCGGCGCACGGCGACCGCGCCGAGGACGGCCCACCACACCGCCGACAGCCCGATGGCCAGCCGCACCGCCGTCCCCCGCGACAGCCCGAGCGGCTCGGCGGCGGTGACCAGGGCGAGCGACACCGCCAGCACGAAGGCGCCTCCGGCGTACCCGGCGGCGAACCCGCGCGCGGACACCCGGTGGCGGTCGGGCAGCTCGGCCACGTCGCCGAGGAAGGCGTTGTAGGCCAGGATCGCGGCGCCGTACGCGACGTTCGCCACGACGAAGGCGAGCACGCCCGGCAGGACCGTGCCGGCGGGCGCGAGCGCGAGCGCCACCGTCGCGAGCGAGCCGACGCCGGTCGAGACGACGAGCAGCTGCCGCTTGGCGGTCGCCCGGTCGGCCAGCGCGCCCAGCAGCGGCAGGGCCAGCACCTGCAGGAGCACCGACAGGCTCACGGCGTAGGCGAAGACCGACGCCGCGCGCGGGGCCAGGCCGAGCAGCTCGACCGTCCCGTCGGGCCCGGCGGCGTCGGTCGCCAGGGCGTTGACGAACGGTCCCCCGACGGCGGTGACCACCGTCGTGACGAACGCGGAGTTCGCGACGTCGTACAGCGTGAAGCCGGACACGGCACGGCGTCGCGGGTCGCGTGCGCGGGCGGTCACGGTGCCTCCGGAGGGTCGTTCGGTCGGGCGCTGCGCGGCCCAGTGTTCGCCGGCAGGGCGCGCCCGTCATGCGCAGGACTACCCGGTCGCGCCGTGCGGTCCCGGGCCTGTGCACTCTGGTCCGCCGCGGGCCGGCGTGTACAGTGACCGGCGGTTGATGTTGCACCTCTTCGCTCGTGTCCTCCACGCTCGCGGATGTGTGGTCGCGGGCGTTCTTCTCGTCTCCGACAGCTCAGCCCCGGGCGTGCACAGTGCGCGACCGAACTGGTCTTCTGAAGGAGATGTACATGGCTCAGGGTTCTGTGAAGTGGTTCAACGCCGAGAAGGGCTTCGGCTTCATCGCGCAGGACGGCGGCGGTGCCGACGTCTTCGTCCACTTCTCCGCGATCCAGACGCAGGGCTACAAGTCCCTCGACGAGAACCAGCGCGTCGAGTTCGACATCACGCAGGGCCCGAAGGGCCCGCAGGCGGAGAACGTCGTCCCGCAGTAGTCCCCTCTCGTCCCGACGGCCCGGCTCCTCCCGAGGAGCCGGGCCGTCGGCGTGTCGGCCGGATCACGGACTGCCGCGGCGCCGACGGGGCAGGGTGCGCGCATGGCCACTCCCGCGCCGACCACCTCGTCCCGCGTGCGCACCGACGACGGTGCGGAGCTGCACGTCGAGATCGACCACGTCGAGTCCTCCCCCCTGAGCGTGGTGCTCGTGCACGGCTTCACCGCCAGCCTGGAGGAGTTCGTCCTGCAGCGCGAGACCCTGCGCGGCCGCGCCACGACGGTCCTGTACGACTGCCGCGGCCACGGGCGCAGCCGCCGGGGCCGGGTGCGCAACCCGTCCATCGACCAGCTCGGCCGTGACCTGGGGACGGTGCTGGACACCGCCGTGCCGCCCGGGCCGGTCGTGCTGCTCGGCCACTCCATGGGCGGCATGACGATCATGGCGCTGGCCCGCCGGCGTCCCGAGCTGTTCGGTGACCGGGTGGTCGGCACCTTCCTGCTGGCCACCTCTTCCGGCGGGCTGGTCGAGCAGGGGGCGCTCGGCCTGGCCGTGCGCGTGCTGCGCCGCCTCGGCCTGCTGCAGCTGTGGCTGCTGCTGTTCCAGCTGTGGGCGCCCGTGCTCGAGCGCTTCCGCCGCCGCGGCACCCGGGTCATGCGGGCGTACTTCCGGCGCTACCTGTTCGGCCGCGACGACGCGACGCCCGAGACGGTGCGTCAGGTGCAGGACCTGCTGGAGCAGACGCCGCTCCCCGTCGTGGCGGCGTTCTACCAGACCCTGCTCGACCACGACGAGCAGGCCTCGCTGCACGTCCTGCAGGCCGTCCCGGTGACGCTGCTGGTCGGGGACGCCGACCGCCTGACGCCGGTCAGCCACAGCCGCAGGATGGCGCTCGTCCTCCCCGACGCCGAGCTGGTCGTCGTGCCGGGCGCCGGTCACAGCGTCAACATCACCCGCCGGTCCGTCGTCGACGACGCGCTGCTGCGGCTGCTCGACCGGGCCCGGACGGCGCGCGCCGCCTGAGCGTCGCGGCCCGTCCGCGCACGCGGCCGTCGGGCCGTGCGTGGGGCAGACTGGAGCGGCGGGTCCCGGGGACGGACCGCCACATCCTCCGGACGAGAGCAGGCACGCCACCGTGGACGACACCCTCACCGCGCAGACGCAGGCGGCCGTCGACGAGGCCGTCCTGCGCGTCCAGGCCCGGGCCGAAGCCGACCCGGAGCTGGTCTTCGGCGACGTCGTGGAGGAGGTCGCGCTCGAGTGCGACGACCTCGACGTCGCCGTCCAGCTGTGCGTGCAGACCATGGACTTCGTGCCCGACACCATCCGCCGGCGGGTCTTCGAGGCCGAGAACGCCGACGTCATCGCCGCCAACGCCGCCGCCACGGCCGAGCGCGACGCCGTGGAGGCCAAGGCCCGCCAGCGCACGGCCAAGGCCGCAGCCACGCGCGCGGCGACGCTGGCCCGCGAGGCCGAGGTCGAGAAGGCGGCCATCCGCTCCGCGACCTGCCCCGACTGCTTCCAGGTGCGCGCGGCCAGCGGCGTCTGCGGCTGCGACTAGCAGACCGGGCCTGCTCAGCCCTCGAGCAGGCTGTCGAGCGGCTCGGACGACACGACCACCAGGCGCTGCGTCGCACGGGTGAGCGCGACGTACAGGCTGCGCAGCCCCGCGAGCGGGTGGGCGGCCTCGGCCACCAGGGCGTGCGGGTCGGCGACGACGCACCCGTCGTACTCCAGGCCCTTCACCTGCCACGGGTCGACCACCGACAGGCGGGGGTCGGCGGGCAGGACGTCGCGGACCGCCTGCGCCCGGCCGTGCGGGGCGACGACGCCGACCGTGCCGGACACCGAGCCCAGCAGGAGCTCGACCTGCTCCGGCAGCTCGGCCAGGACGTCGCCCACGACGAGTCGCGGCTCGACCCCGGTGCTGCGCACGGCGGCCGGCGCCGTCAGGGCCGGGTCGATGCGGGCCAGCAGCCGGGCGGCGAGCGCGGCCACCTCGGTGCTGGTGCGGTAGTTCGTCGTCAGCTCGACCGTCCGCAGCCGGCTGCGGCCGAGCACCGTCGCGAGCGCGTCCTGCACCTCGGCGACGTCCGGCCAGGCCGACTGCACCCAGTCGCCGACGACGGTCCAGCTCGCGCCCCGCGCCCGCCGGCCCAGCATCCGCCACTGCAGGGGGGTGACGTCCTGCGCCTCGTCGACGACCACGTGCGCGAAGGTCCGGTAGTCGCGCTCCTGCGCGACGTCGCGACGGGCGCGGCTCGTCCGGTCGAAGTGCGTGGTCACCTCGGCGCTGCGGGCCAGCTCGTCGAGCTCGGCCAGCTCGTCCCAGCCGTCGTCCTCCGGCTCGACCTCGACCGGCGGCGCACCGAGCATCTCGGCCAGCTCGTCGTGGATCGCGGCGTCCGCCGCCGTCAGCGGCGCGCCCCCGGCCCACGACGCGGCGACGGCGGCGACCTCGTCGTCGCTCAGGACACCGCGCGCGAGCTCGCGCAGCGGCAGCTCGCCCGAGCGCAGGCGCTGGAGCAGCGGCCAGGGGGTCAGCACCGGCCAGGCCGCGTCGAGCGCGCGCCGGAACGCCGGGTCACCGCGCAGCCAGGAGGCGAAGTCCTCCCGGTCGTCCTCCTCGATCCGGCCCGCCTCCGGACGGCGCTGCCAGGCCCGCCAGCACAGCTCGACCAGGGCGGCGGAGAACGCCGCCCGGCCGCTGTTGTGGCTGCGGGAGGACCGGTGCACCTGGCTGCGCCGCCGGGCGATGTCACCGCCGGGCACGGTCACCGTGACCCCCCAGTGCAGCAGCTCCAGGTCGGCGAGCCGACGGGCGCCGGCCTGGGAGCGCACCACCGCCTTGAGCACGTCGACCATCCGCGCGGAGCCCTTCACCGCGACGGCGGCCGGGCCGTCCCAGCCGGTGACCTCGACGCCGCGGGGCAGCTCGGGCAGGTCGGCCAGGCTGGCGAGCCGCACGCTGGTCTCCCCGAGCGCGGGCAGCACCGCACCGATGTAGTCGACGAACACCGGCGAGGGACCGACCACGAGCACGCCGCGGCGGGAGTACCACTCGCGGCGGGCGTACATCAGGTAGGCGACGCGGTGCAGGGCCACGGCCGTCTTGCCGGTGCCCGGTCCGCCGGTGACGACCAGCGCGCCGTCGTCGGGCGCCCGCACCGCCGCGTCCTGCTCCCGCTGGATGGTGGCGACGATGTCGCGCATCTGCCCCGTGCGCTCGCGCGAGAGGGCGGCGAGGAAGGCCCCGTCACCCACCACGACCGTGCCCTCGAGCCCGTCGGCGGCCGAGGCGTCGAGCAGCTCGTCGTCGACGCCGACGACGCGGTCCCGGCGGGTGCTGATCGTGCGCCGCCGGACGACTCCCTGGGGGTCGGCCGCGGTGGCGCGGTAGAAGGCTGCGGCCGCGGGCGCGCGCCAGTCGACGACGATCGGCTCCTGCTCCTGCGTGCGCAGGCCCCGTCGGCCGACGTGGTGGACGGTGCCGTCGGCCCGGTCGAGGCGTCCGAAGACCAGTCCCTCACCGGCGGTGTCCAGCTCCGCCCGCCGGTTGGCCGCCGCCTGGGCGGCCACGTCCCGCTCGTACACGGCCTGCGGCGACCCGCCGGTGGGCCGCACGCTCTCGTGCTGGCGCTGCAGCGCCTCGCCACGCAGGACCTCGAGCCGGGACAGGGCCCGGTCGAGCACGACCTGCTCGCGCCGCACCTCGTCGGCGACCGCCCCGGCGTCTGCACTCACCGCGACAGTCTGCCGGTCGGTCGCGGGCCGGTCAGCCCCGTCGCGCTGAGACGCGCCTCACCCCCGGTCGGGGCCCCCGGCTAGGTTGCTCGCGTGGACACCGTCAGCCCCGCGACGCCCCGCTCCGTCCTGGTCACCGGCGGCAGCCGCGGGATCGGCCTGGCCACGGCCCGTGCGCTGGCCGCGCAGGGGCACCGGGTCGCGGTCACCTACCGCTCCTCGGCGCCCGAGGGGCTGCTGGGGGTGGCGTGCGACGTGACCTCGGCCGACGACGTCGACCGGGCCTTCACGACCGTCGAGCAGGAGCAGGGCCCGGTCGAGGTCGTCGTGTCGAACGCCGGCATCACCGAGGACACGCTGCTCATGCGCATGAGCGAGGAGTCCTTCGCGCGTGTCGTCGACACCAACCTCACCGCCGCCTACCGCGTCGCCAAGCGGGCGTCCCGCGCGATGCTCAAGGCCCGGTGGGGCCGGCTGGTGTTCGTGTCCTCCGTCGTGGCGCTGTCGGGCAGCCCGGGCCAGGTCAACTACGCCGCCAGCAAGGCGGGCCTGGTCGGGCTCTCCCGCTCGATCGCGCGGGAGCTCGGCAGCCGCGGCATCACGAGCAACGTCGTCGCCCCCGGCTACGTGGACACCGACATGACCGCCGAGCTCAGCGAGGCGCGGCGCGAGCAGCTGCTGCCGACCATCCCCCTCGGCCGCACCGCCACCGCCGACGAGATCGCCGGCGTCATCGCGTTCCTCGCCAGTGACGCGGCGTCCTACGTCACCGGTGCGGTGCTGCCCGTCGACGGCGGGCTGGGCATGGGGCACTGACGCCGTGCGGCTCCTCCTGCCGCAGGCACGGCCGCTGACCGAGCAGGACCTGCTCGACCTCTACGGCGCTGACGAGACCCCCGTGCTGCGCGCCGGGTTCGTCGTCACCACCGACGGCGGCGTCGCCGTCGACGGTGGCAGCCGGGGGCTGCAGACCGCCGCGGACCTGGCGGCGTTCTCGACGCTGCGGTCGGTGAGCGACGCGGTCGTGGTGGGCGCCGGCACCGCCCGTGCCGAGGACTACGGCCCGGTGCGCCCGCGCGCCTCCGCAGCGGCGTGGCGGCGCGACCACGGCCGCTCCGAGCGGCCCCCCCTCGTCCTGGTCAGCCGCTCGCTGGCGCTCGACCCCGCCGCCCGCTGCTTCGCCGGCCCCGCCGTCGTGGTCACCTGCGCCGCCTCCGACCCCGGTCGCCGGGCGGCGCTGGCCGAGGTCGCGCAGGTGGTGGTCGCCGGTGACGACGACGTCGACCTGCCGCTGGCCGTGCACCGGCTCCGGGAGCAGGGCCTGCAGCGGCTGCTCTGCGAGGGCGGTCCGTCGCTGCTGACCGCCCTGCTCACCGCCGGACTGGTGGACGAGCTCTGCCTGACCTCGACGCCGCTGCTGCTGGGGAGCGCACCGACGCTGCTCACGCGGGCCCTGTCCCGCCCCCTGCCGCTGCGCCTCGAGCACCTCGTCGACGGGGGCGACGGGGTGCTGCTGGGGCGCTGGGCGGTCCGTCGCGGTGGGGACGACGGGACCGCGGCGGACTAGCCGCGCAGCTCCATCGTGCAGCACTTGACCGAACCGCCGGCCTTGAGCAGCTCGGACAGGTCGACCGGGACCGGCGTCCAGCCGGCCCCGCGCAGCGCGGCGACGAGGCCGACGGCCTCCTGCGTGATGACGACGTTCCGGCCGTCGGACACGAAGTTCAGGCCGAGCACCTCGGCGTCAGCGGCGTCGGCCAGGACCGCGTCGGGGTAGAGGGCCTCGAGCAGGTCCCGGCTGCGGGCGCTGAAGGCCGGCGGGTAGTAGGCGATCGTGCTGTCGTCCAGCGCCGCCAGGCACGTGTCGAGGTGGTAGAAGCGCGGGTCGACGAGCTCGAGGCTGAGCACCTCGACGTCGAGAGCGGCCGCGGCCTCCGCGTGCGCCCCCGGGTCGGTGCGGTAGCCGGTGCCCGCGAGCACCCGGTCACCGACGACGACGAAGTCGCCCTCGCCCTCGTTGACGTGCGTCGGCTCGACGACGTGCTGGAGGCCGGCGCGCCGCAGCCGGGCCAGGTGGGCCGGTCCCTCGGCGGTCCGCTGCGGGTGGGTGAAGCGCGCGCCCAGCGCCCGTCCGCCGACGACCAGGCCGCCGTTCGCGGCGAAGACCATGTCGGGCAGGCCCGGCACCGGCTCGATCAGCTCCACGCGGTGGCCGAGCCGCTCGTACGTCGCCCGCAGGCCCTCCCACTGCTGCACCGCCCGGGCGCGGTCCACGGGCCGCGCGGGGTCCATCCACGGGTTGATGGCGTAGGAGACCTCGAAGTGGTCCGGCCGGCACATCAGGTAGCGGCGGGCAGTGGGCGTGCGAAGCGGCGAGACGCCGCCCGGCGCGAGGATCGTCACGGGGCTCCTTGGCTGACGGGCGGGGCGCCCGACCGTCCACGCTAGGCACCGCGCCGACGCAGGACAATGCCGCTCCGTTGCGCATCTGCGTGCGGTCTGCTGCGTCCTGCGACCGCAGGCGGCGATCCGTTGCGCCGTCTGCCGACCAGTCAGGCGGCGGCGCGCTCCAGCTCGCGCGCGGGCTCGGGCTCCGCGCCCGCCACCGGTCCGGCCCGGCGGGTGACCCGCTCGGCGATGACCACGGACACCGCGCCGAGCAGCAGCCCGGCGACGTCGTCGACCAGGTAGTGCCAGCCGAAGTAGGCCGTCGCCACGATGGTGAGCACCAGGAAGACCCACAGGGCGGCGCGGACGATCCGGGGCAGGCCCACCAGGTGCGCGACGAGCACCGCGGTGAACACGACGGAGCAGTGCAGGGAGGCGAACCCCGCGACACCGGCGATGGCGTCGGCCCCCGACGGGTCGGCCAGCACCTCGAGGCGGGCGCGGGCCAGGCTCTCCTGGAGCAGCGAGACCCCGGTCTCGGGCAGGTCGGCGTAGCGCTCGGGGTGGACGAAGACCGGCCCGAGGGAGGGCACCAGGTAGTAGCTGACGGCCCCGAGCAGCCAGTTCAGGCACAGCGCCGTGACGTACCAGGAGCCGACCCGCACGCTGCGGCCCCACACCAGCGCCGCGCCCAGGGAGAGCGGCACGAAGGCGAGGTAGAGCAGGTAGACCGACGACAGGAAGTAGGCCGCGGTGCCCGTGCCCAGCAGCTCGTGCAGCAGCTCGGCCGGGTCGTGCCCGAAGGCCATCCACTCGTCGAGGCGCACCAGCTGCTCGTCGCGGACCTGAGGGCGGGCGAACGGCAGGGCGCCCTTGAGGTTCCGGTAGGCGACGTAGCTGATGTAGAAGCTGGCCATGCCGGCCGTGACCAGGCCCAGGCGCTCGGGCGACAGCCGCTCGCGCAGGATCCGCCGCACCGGAGCCCGGCGGCGCCACAGCAGGCGGGGCAGCAGGTCGGCGGCGAGGAACAGCACGACGATGAGCGGCAGGCGGATGTAGGCGGGGCCGGCGATGCCGTCGGGGTCGCGCAGCGGCAGGCCGAAGCTGGCGGCGACGCTGACGGCGACCACGGCGGAGGCGACCGCGAGCAGCACGGCGAACGCGTACGGCCGCAGCGCGGTGGCCAGTGGTCTCACGAGGACATCCTATCCAGCAGCGGGGGCGTCGTTCGGCCGTGACACCGTCGCGTCGGTCACGCACCGGTCACCGTGTCGTGATGATCCATTCACGTGCCGGTGCGGGTGCGCACGCCCGCGGGCCGTCGGCGTAGCCGTCGGTGAACGCCCGGGTGCGCTCGAATCCCGTCCCGTGCGCCCGCGGGTCGGTGAAGGCCGTCCCCGGCACGTCGCGAGCGGAGAACACGGCCAGCGTCGCCTCGTCGAGGTCGCCGGCCTCGAGCAGGCCCTGCTCCTGCACGCTGCGCGCCCAGGCGCCCGCGAAGCAGTCCGCCTGCAGCTCGGACAGGACCGTCAGCCGCTCCTGCCGCGGCAGACGGGCCTGCATGGCGTGCCCGAACTCGTGCGCGAGCACGAACGCGGCCGCGAAGTCACCGGCCTGCACGTAGTAGGGGATCACCAGGCCCGACTCGTCCCAGGCGATGAAGTCCCCTGCAGGGCAGTAGAACGCGTTCTTGGCCGGCGCCTGCTCCTGCCCGCAGCGCGGCCCGGGCTCCTCGTCGGGCCGGTAGTAGACGTAGCGGGTGGGCGGTGTGAACTCGACCCCGAAGGCCTCCGGCAGCGCCTGCGCCCAGTACTGCTCGAGCGACTCGAACACCGCCTGCAGCGTGCCGGTGTACTCCTCGTAGTCGAAGGCGGTCCGCGTGTCGGTGCGGATCGGCTGCCCCTGCGGCGCCGTGCCGCCCTCGACCTCGCCCGACTGCCGGCTCTGGGTCTGCTTGGCCTGCTCCACCGCCTCGCGGACGTCGTCGACGATGGCCTCCGCCCGCGCCCTTGCGGAGCCGTCGTCGTCGAAGGGCAGGTTGCTGCCGCAGCCCGCGACCAGACCGATCGTCAGGGCGAGGGCGACGGGGCGGAGCACGGCGCGCACAGGGGGGACCTCTCGGGTCAGGGGCCAAGGTCCCGGCGGTCTACCCGGCCCTGCACCGCCCCACCACCTGCCCCGGCGGCGGCGAAGATGGTCCATGGACTCCATCGACCAGTCGGTGCTCGCCTGCCTGCTCGCGGACGCGCGGGCCACCTACGCCGAGATCGGCGACGAGGTCGGGCTGTCCGCTCCCGCCGTCAAGCGCCGGGTGGACCGCCTGCGCGCGACCGGCGCGATCCGGGGGTTCACCGCCCTGGTCGACCCGGACGCGCTGGGCTGGTCCACCGAGGCCTACGTCGAGATCTACTGCAAGGGGACGGTCGCGCCCGCGGCGCTGCGCGCGAGCCTGGAGAAGGTGCCCGAGGTCGTCGGGGCCTGCACCGTGTCCGGCGGCGCGGACGCCCTCGTGCACATGCTCGCCTCCGACATCAAGCAGCTCGAGCGCGCGATCGAGCGCGTGCGCGACGAGCCGAACGTCGACCACACCCGCAGCGTGATCGTCCTGTCGCGGCTCATCGACCGCCCGCGCGCCTAGAGGCCGAGGTCGCGCGCGATCAGCATGAGCTGCACCTCGGTGGTGCCCTCGCCGACCTCGAGGATCTTCGAGTCGCGGTAGTGGCGCGAGACGAGGTACTCGTTCATGAACCCGTACCCGCCGTGGATCTGGGTGGCGTCGCGCGCGTTGTCCATCGCGGCCTCCCCCGAGACCATCTTCGCGATCGCCGCCTCGCGCTTGAACGGCAGCCCCGCCAGCATCTTCGCGGCGGCGTCGTAGTACGCCGTGCGCGCGACGTGCGTCCGCGCCTCCATGCGGGCGATCTTGAAGGCGATGGCCTGGTTCTTCGAGATCGGCCGGCCGAAGGCCTCGCGGGTGCGTGCGTACGTCACGCTCTCGTCGACGCAGCCCTGCGCGGCGCCGACCGACAGCGCGCTGATCGCGATGCGTCCCTCGTCCAGGATCGACAGGAAGTTGGCGTAGCCCCGGCCGCGCTCGCCGAGCAGGTTCTCCTCCGGCACCTGCACCCCGTCGAAGGTGAGCGGGTGCGTGTCGCTGGCGTTCCACCCGACCTTGTCGTACGCCGGCTCGGCGGTGAAGCCGGGCGTCGGCACCGGCACCAGGACGGCGCTGATCTCCTTCTTGCCCGAGGCCGTCGTGCCGGTGACCGCCGTGACGGTGACCAGGCGGGTGATGTCGGTGCCGGAGTTGGTGATGAAGGCCTTGCTGCCGTCGATCCGCCAGGAGCCGTCCTCGAGCACCGCCGTCGTGCGGGTGCCGCCGGCGTCGCTGCCGGCCCCCGGCTCGGTGAGCCCGAAGGCGCCGAGCGCCCGCCCCGAGGTGAGCAGCGGCAGCCACTCGTCCTTCTGCGCCTGCGTGCCGAAGCGGTGCACGGGCATGGCGCCCAGGGACACCCCCGCCTCGAGCGTGATGGCGACGCTCTGGTCGACCCGCGCGAGCTCCTCCAGCGCGAGGCACAGCGCGAAGTAGTCGCCGCCCATGCCGCCGTGCTCCTCCGGGAAGGGCAGGCCGAACAGGCCCATCTCGGCCATGCCGGCCACGACCTCGTACGGGAAGGTCTTGGCCTTGTCGTGCGCGTAGGAGACCGGCGCGACGACCTCGCGGGCGAACTCCTCGACCGTCTTGCGCAGGCTGACCTGCTCGTCGGTGAGGCGGGTGTCGAGCGTCACTGCTCCTCCAGGAGGGCGAGAACGGTGCGGGACGCGCTGGGCCGGCCGAGCTGGCCGGCCATCCACGCGCTGGTGCGGACGAGCGCGGCGAGGTCGATCCCGGTGTCGATGCCCAGCCCGTGCAGCTGCCAGACGAGGTCCTCGGTGGCCAGGTTGCCGGTCGCGCTGCCGGCGTAGGGGCAGCCGCCGAGGCCACCCGCGCTCGCGTCGACGGTGGTGACGCCGCACTGCAGGGCGACCAGCGTGTTGGCGAGCGCCTGGCCGTAGGTGTCGTGGAAGTGCACCGCCAGGTCGTCGACCGGCAGACCGCGTGCGGTGAGCTGGTCGACCAGCGCCCGCACCTGCCCCGGCGTCCCGACGCCGATCGTGTCTCCGAGAGAGACCTCCGTGCAGCCCATCTCGTGCATGCGGACGGCGACGTCGGCGACCTGGTCGAGGGGGACCGCGCCCTCCCACGGGTCGCCGAAGCACATGGAGACGTAGCCGCGCACGGCGAGCCCCTCCCGCCGGGCGCGGGCCACCACGGGGGCGAACATGTCCAGCGACGCGGCGACGCTGCGGTTGAGGTTGCGCTGGGCGAAGGTCTCGGTGGCGCTGGCGAACACGGCGACCTCGCGCACCCCGCAGGCGAGTGCCCGGTCGAGCCCCCTGTCGGTGGGGACGAGCACGGGGTGGCGGCCCGGCAGCTCGCCCAGCCGCCGCAGCAGCTCCTCGGCGTCGGCGAGCTGCGGCACCCACCGCGCCGGGACGAAGCTGGTCAGCTCGACGGTCGTCAGCCCGGCGCCGAGGAGCCGCCGCACGAACTCCGCCTTGACCTCGACCGGGACGACCGTCGACTCGTTCTGCAAGCCGTCGCGCGGGCCGACCTCGTAGACCTCGACCCGGGACGGCAGCCCGGGCAGGGAGGTGCTCACGGCGCCGCTGCCGGGGCGACCGCGGCGAGCAGCTGGTCGACGACGACCTGGTCGCCGACGTGGGCGTGCACCGCGACGACGCCGGCCACCGGGGCCGCCAGAGCGTGCTCCATCTTCATCGCCTCCACCACGAGCAGGACCTGACCCTCCTCCACCTCGTCGCCGTCGGCCACCCTGACGTCGAGGACGGTGCCGGGCATGGGGCTGCGGACGTCGCCGTCGTGCGCGCCGACGTCGGCGCCCCGCCGCAGCGGCGGCAGCTCGGTCACGGCGTACGTCGTGCCGTCGACGTGCAGCCAGGTCGTCACCCCGTCGCGCACGGCCGGCACGGAGCTCGTGCGGCCCTCGCAGGTCAGCAGCAGGCCGTCGGCCGAGCGCTCCGCAGCCGCCGTCACCGGCGGGGCGCCGTCGACCGTCACCACCGCGGAGCGGACCGTGCCGGTGACGGCGACGGTGAGCCGCTCGCCGCCCGGGCCGGCGACGTCCCAGCGCAGGCCCGCGCCGCCGCTGGCCCGCCAGCCCGCAGCCGTGTCCCACGGGTCGTCGCCCGGCCGCTGCAGCCCGAGCAGGCGGTGCAGCGCCCACGCGGCATGCACCTCCGGCGGCTGCGGGACGTCGACGAGGGCCTCCAGGTCGCGCTCGACCAGCCCGGTGTCGAGGCGCCCGGCGCGCACGTCCGGCGAGCGCAGCAGCGCCCGCAGGAAGCCGGTGTTGGTGCCGACGCCGAGCACCACGGTGCCCGCGAGCGCGCGGTCGAGCCGGGCGAGCGCCGTGGCGCGGTCGGCGCCCCACGCGACCACCTTGCTGAGCATCGGGTCGTACGTCGTGCCGACCAGACCGCCCGGCTGCAGGGAGCTGTCGACGCGCACGCCCTCACCGACCGGCTCGCGCAGCAGCAGCGCGCGCCCGCCGGTCGGGAGGAAGCCCCGGGACGGGTCCTCGGCGTAGACGCGTGCCTCCACCGCGTGGCCGGTGAGCCGCACGTCGTCCTGCGAGAAGGCCAGCGGCTCCCCGGCGGCGACGCGCAGCTGCTGCTCGACGAGGTCCAGGCCGGTGACGAGCTCGGTCACCGGGTGCTCGACCTGCAGGCGGGTGTTCATCTCCATGAAGAACGGCTCGTCGGCGGCGTCGCCCGCCACGATGAACTCCACGGTGCCGGCGCCGGTGTAGCCGACCGCCTCGGCCGTGCGCACCGCGAGCGCGCCGTACCGCTCGCGCTGACCGGCGTCGAGAAGTGCGGAAGGTGCTTCCTCCACGACCTTCTGGTGGCGACGCTGCAGGCTGCACTCGCGCTCCCCGAGGTGCAGCGTGCGGCCGTGGGCGTCGGCGAGCACCTGCACCTCGATGTGCCGCGGGCCGGTGATCCAGCGCTCGAGGAACAGCGTGTCGTCCCCGAAGCTCGCGGCCGCCTCGCGGCGTGCGGAGGCGAGGGCGTCCGGCAGCTCCCCCGCGGCGTGCACCAGGCGCATGCCCTTGCCCCCGCCGCCGGCCGACGGCTTGACCAGCACCGGGAAGCCGACCTCGACAGCCGCCTCCACGAGGTCGGCGTCGGTCATGCCGGGCTCGGTGCGGCCGGGGACGACGGGGACCCCGGCGGCGGCGACGGTCTGCTTGGCCCGGATCTTGTCGCCCATGACCTCGACGGCGCGCGGAGGCGGCCCGACGAACACGACGCCCGCCGACGCGCAGGCGGCCGCGAAAGCGGTGTTCTCCGAGAGGAAGCCGTAGCCGGGGTGCACCGCCTGCGCGCCGGTGCGGCGGGCCGCGTCGAGGACGCGCTCGACGTGGAGGTAGGACTCGCGGGCGGACGCCGGTCCGATCCGGACAGCGACGTCCGCCTCCCGGACGTGCCGGGCTCCGGCGTCGGCATCGGAGTAGACGGCCACGGAGCGGATCCCGAGACGTCGCAGCGTGGCGATGACCCGCACGGCGATCTCGCCGCGGTTGGCGATGAGGACGGTGTCGAACACGGTCACATCCGGAAGACGCCGTAGGACACCGGCGCGAGAGGCGCGTTGGCGCAGGCGGACAGGGCCAGACCGACGGCGGTCCGCGTGTCGAGCGGGTCGAGGACGCCGTCGTCCCAGAGGCGGGCGGTGGAGTAGTAGGGGTTGCCCTGCTGCTCGTACTGCTCCCGCACGCGCTCCTGCAGCGCCTCGACGTCGGTGCCGGGACGCGCGACCGCGGCGAGCACGGACGCCGCCTGCTCGCCGCCCATGACGGAGATGCGCGCGTTCGGCCACATCCACAGGAAGCGCGGCGAGTACGCCCGGCCGCACATCGAGTAGTTGCCGGCGCCGAACGACCCGCCGATGACGACGGTCAGCTTCGGCACGCGTGCGCACGCGACGGCGGTGACCATCTTGGCGCCGTGCTTGGCGATGCCGCCCGCCTCGTACTCACGCCCGACCATGAAGCCGGTGATGTTCTGCAGGAACAGCAGCGGGACCGAGCGCTTGTCGCACAGCTCGATGAAGTGCGCTCCCTTGAGCGCCGACTCGCCGAAGAGCACGCCGTTGTTGGCCACGATGCCGACGGGATGTCCGTGCACATGGGCGAACCCGGTCACGAGCGTCGTGCCGTACTCCGCCTTGAACTCCGCGAAGCGGCTGCCGTCGACCAGCCGCGCGATGACCTCGCGCACGTCGTACGGGGTGCGCGCGTCGCTGGGGACGACGCCCGCCAGTTCCGCGGGGTCGTACCCCGGCTCCTCCACCGGCGCGCGGTCCCACGGCGAGGGCGTGCGCGGGCCGAGCGTCGCGACGATGCGGCGGACGATGCGCAGCGCGTGCGCGTCGTCGTCGGCGAGGTGGTCGGTGACGCCGGAGGTGCGGCTGTGCAGCGCTCCACCGCCGAGGTCCTCCGCGGTGACCACCTCCCCCGTCGCGGCCTTCACGAGCGGCGGGCCGCCGAGGAAGATCGTGCCCTGGTCCTTGACGATGACCGCCTCGTCGGCCATCGCCGGGACGTAGGCGCCACCGGCGGTGCAGCTGCCGAGGACGGCGGCGATCTGCGCGATGCCCTGCGCGCTCATCGTCGCCTGGTTGAAGAAGATGCGGCCGAAGTGCTCGCGGTCGGGGAAGACCTCGTCCTGAGCGGGCAGGAAGGCGCCGCCGGAGTCGACGAGGTAGACGCACGGCAGCCGGTTGTGCAGCGCCACCTCCTGCGCGCGCAGGTGCTTCTTGACGGTCATCGGGTAGTAGGTGCCGCCCTTGACCGTCGCGTCGTTGGCGACCACGACGCACTCGCGGCCCGAGACGCGGCCGACGCCGGTGATCAGGCCGGCCCCGGGCGCCTCGTCGTCGTACATGCCGGAGGCGGCCAGCGGCGACAGCTCGAGCAGGGGGCTGCCGGGGTCGAGCAGGGTGTCGACGCGCTCGCGGGGCAGCAGCTTGCCGCGCTCGACGTGGCGCGCCCGGCTCGTCTCGCTGCCGCCGAGGCGCACGGCGTCGAGGCGGCCGCGCAGGTCGTCCGCGAGCGCGCGGGAGGCCGCGGCGTTGCGGGCGAAGGCCTCGCTCGTGGGGTCCACGCGCGAGCTCAGCCGCACCTCGTCCACACCGCTCCGTCCGGTCGTCGTGTGGGCGCTAGGTTAGAGTCCGTTCACCTCGATTGTCCAGGGAGGCCCCGTGGCGCAGCCCCCGCGCACCCGCGAGGTCGTCCTGCGCGAGGCCGCGCGCCTGTTCGCGGAGCGGGGGTTCCGCGGCACGTCGGTCGTCGACATCGGCACGGCGTGCGGGATCACCGGACCGGCTGTCTACAAGCACTTCCCGAACAAGGACGCGCTGCTCGGCCGCCTGCTGGTCGGCATCAGCGAGCAGCTGCTCGCCGGCGGTCGCGCCGTCGTGGCCGACGCGCCCGACGCCCGGAGCGCCCTGCACGCCCTCGTCGACTTCCACACCGACTTCGCGCTCGCCGAGGCCGACGTCATCCGGGTGCAGGACCGGGACCTGGCGTCCCTGAACGAGCGCGACCGGGGCGTCGTGCGCCGGCTGCAGCGCAGCTACGTCGAGCTGTGGACCGACGTCCTGTGCCGACTGGAGCCGTCGTTGCCGCGCGAGGTGGCGCGCCTGCGTGCGCACGCGGTGTTCGGGCTCCTCAACAGCACGCCGCACAGCGCCCGCGGGCGTGCGGAGGCGGCTCGGCAGCTGTCGGCGATGGCGATGCGGGCGCTCGTACCGGACGGGGAGGGGTAGCTCGGGAGGCTGTCCGGGGTGAGCGCGGTGGGTGCCGCTGCCGGAGCGTTCGCGACCCCTGCTGGTGCGGCTGGTGCGCCGGCGGCCCGGCCGGCGAGGTGGCCCGACCGCGGACAGGTCCAACCCACCCGCGGGTGCGGAATCCAGTCGCGGCTGCAAGGGCACCGACCGGGGCGGCAAGCGCTCCAGGCGCACGGGCGCGTCGTCGTGCCGGTCGACAGCTCCGCCTCGTGCCCTCGAGCGCCTCGACCACGAGTTCGTGGTGCACGCGAGTCAGCACCGGTTCGGTCACAGCGGTGCGAGTCCCCCGAGCGCCGGAACGCTTCTTCCACAGCCCCTTCCGACACCACGGTTCTGTCACAGGGCGGCGATAGGTTGCTCCCATGGCAGTCGGTCAGGCAGCGCTCCGGGGGACGCTCGACGTCTCAGCGCTGAACGCGATCGAGACCTCCCTGGAGGTCGCGGGTGTGGCCCGCTGCTTCCAGCACGCGCAGCTGCTGCGCGAGGTCCTCGCGTTGCACCGGCTGCACCTGCAGGCCGACATGGTGCTGGCCACCGTGCCGCAGGTGGCCTTGCTGCTGCAGCTGTCCGAGAGTGCCGCCAGGGACCGGCTCGCCGAGGCGCAGCTGCTGCTGTCGTTGCCCGGTGGACTGGAGGCGCTGGAGTGCGGGCTGCTGACCGTCGAGCAGTCCGCCGCGGTGCTGCGCAGCCTCGGTGATCTCAGTCTGCGAGTGCGCCTGGCGGTGTGGCAGCGGTTGCAGGCCCGCTTGCTCGCGGCGCTCGACGAGGGCACACCGTTGCCCGGGCACGAGGTCGGCCGACTGCTGCGCAGCTGGGTCATCGCGGCCGATCCCGCAGGAGCGCAGGAGCGCCGGCGGGCCGCGGAGGCTGCGGGCGACGTGAGCTACCGCCGCCGTGAGGACGGCCTGGGGGACCTGTTCGCGACCGGGATGTCCGCGCCGTTGCTGCAGGCGGTGCTGTGCCGGATCCGCGAGGCCTCCCGACCGTGGGGCAGCGACGACGAGCGCAGTGCCGGCAAGCGACGCCTGGACGCACTGGTCGACCTGGTCCTGGGTCGGGACGCGCTGCCGTCGGCTCTCGACGTGTGCGACTCGACCACGGACACGCCTGAGGACGACACGCGTCGTGACGGGCGACGGGGTCGCGCGTGCGGGCCGCGCTGCGGCTGTCGCCTCGACGCCCCGGCACCGTGCGGCGTCGACGTCCTCGTGCACGTGCCGCTCGGCGCCGCCCTCGGCATCACCGACGAGCTCGGCGAGCTCGTCGGACACGGACCGCTCGACCCGGAGCAGCTGGCCCAGATCTTGTCCGCCGGCCCGCGCCTGCGGGCCGTGCACGTCGACGCGCACGGCGTCCCCGTCAGTGTCGGCGACGCGGTGCACCTCCTCCCCCGCGACGACCCCGCCGCCCTCCGCACGGCGCTGCTGAACCTCGCCGCCACGCCACCGAGACCTGCGCAGCCGCAGCACCCGCACGACCACCAGCCACCCGCGCATGCACGGCCACGGCCACGTGGCGGCCCCGCAGTACCGGCCCAGCCACGACAGGAGCCCTTCTCCACCGGCGAGCCGCACGCACCGCGTCCCCCCGGCGAGACGCACCCACCTCGTCCACCCGGCCAGCAGCACGCACCGCGTCCGCCCGGTCCGTACCGGCCGCCACGGTGGCTGCGTCGGCTCGTGGAGTGCCGCTCCCCCCGTTGTGAGTGGCCGGGCTGCGGCGTGCGCGCGCAGTTCTGCGACTTCGAGCACGACCAGGCATGGCCGACCGGACCGACGTGCGCGTGCAACACCGGGCCGCTGTGCCGCCACCACCACCGGGTCAAGCAGCTGCACCTGTTCCGCAAGACCCGTGGCGCACAGAGCGCGGTGTCCTGGACCGACCCCACCGGCCGCACGTGGACGGGAGCCGGTCAGCACGACGCCCCCGCCGCCGTGGTGCGGCCGCTCCCCGCCGTGCCCCCTGCCGAGACGCACAGCCTGAGCCCGCAGGCCCTGGCCGAGCTGTTCGCCCGACCGGACACCGATCCCGTCAGGTACGAGCTGCGGGCTCCCGACGTCGACGTCGACAGCCCCGACCACGACCTGCTCGCTGACCGCCTCGACGGCGACACCCGCTGGGGACTCGACCTCGACGACCCCTACGCCTGGGCCTCCTGACCACGTCGCCAGGTGCTGCACGACCGGACAACGCCGGCAGGCGGCAGGTCGGTGGCGCCACCGCAGTCGGCCGTCCCCCACGCCCTGAGCACGGTGACGTCTGTCCCGAGAGCAGCAGCGGCAGAGGCGCACGGACGCCTGTCCCGCACGGTCCCCTCAGGCCGAGCCCGGCTCCTCCTCACGGAAGCGCACTGACACCGCCTGGCCGTGCGCGGGCAGGTCCTCCGCAGCAGCCAGCGCGACCACGTGGTGCGCCACCTCGCGCAGGGCCTCGCGGTCGTACTCGACCAGGTGCACGCCACGCAGGAACGTCTGCACCGACAGGCCGCTGGAGTGGCAGGCGCAGCCGCCGGTCGGCAGGACGTGGTTGGACCCGGCGCAGTAGTCGCCGAGCGACACCGGGGCGTACGGGCCGACGAAGACTGCGCCGGCGTTGCGCACGCGCCGGGCGACCGTCGGGGCGTCGCGCGTGTGGATCTCGAGATGCTCTGCTGCGTAGGCGTTCACCACGACGAGCCCGGCGTCGAGGTCGTCCACCAGGACCACCGCCGACTGCGGGCCCCCGAGCGCCTCGCGGATGCGCTCGGAGTGCTTGGTCGCCGGCACCTGCTCCTCGAGCGCCGCGACGACGTCCCGGGCCAGCTCCTCGCTGTCGGTCACGAGCACCGACGCGGCGATGACGTCGTGCTCCGCCTGGCTGACGAGGTCGGCCGCCACGAATGCCGCGTCCGCCGAATCGTCGGCCAGCACGGCGATCTCGGTCGGGCCGGCCTCCGAGTCGATCCCGATCAGTCCCTTGAGCAGGCGCTTGGCCGCCGTCACCCAGATGTTGCCCGGTCCGGTGACCAGGTCGGTCTTGCGGCAGACGAGCACTCCGTCGGCGTCGCGCGCGCCGTACGCGAACATCGCCACCGCCTGGGCACCGCCGACCGCGTAGACCTCGTCGATGCCGAGAAGCGCTGCTGCAGCGAGGATCGTGGGGTGCGGCAGCCCGCCGAAGTCCTGCTGCGGCGGGGAGGCGATCGCGATCGACGGGACGCCGGCCTCCTGCGCCGGGACGACGTTCATCACCACCGAGCTCGGGTAGACGGCGCGCCCGCCCGGCACGTACAGGCCGACCCGGTCGACCGGCAGCCACCGTGCGGTGACCGTGCCGCCGTCGGACAGCCGGGTCGTGTGCTCCTCGCGGCGCTGGTCGCGGTGGACCAGCCGCGCACGTCGGACCGACTCGTCCAGCGCCGCCCGCACGGCCGGGTCGAGCTCGTCCAGGGCACGCCGCAGCGCCTCCGCCGGGACCCGCAGCGAGGGCGGCCGCACGCCGTCGAAGCGCTCGCCGAGCTCGAGCAGCGCCTCGACCCCGCCGTCACGCACCTGCGCGACGATGGGCCGGACGCGGTCCAGCGCGGCCTCCACGTCGAGGGCGGCACGGGGCAGGACCACACCGTCGGACGGGTCCGAGCCGCGCAGGTCGAGGAGCGAGATCATGCGCCCAGGGTACGAGCGCCCGCGTGCACCGGCACACCGTCCCGGCCCGCCGGCGGCCTGCTTGACTCCGACCCGACCCGTCCGGACCTCCAGGAGCCGCACATGCGCGCAGTCCACATCTCCCGGCTCGACGGCCCCGGGGCGGTGGAGGTCGTCGACGTCGACGAGCCCGTCCCCGGTCCGGACCAGGTGCTCATCGACGTCGAGGTGGCGGGGGTCAGCTTCCCCGAGGTCCTGCAGAGCCGTGGGGCCTACCAGCTCAAGCCCGAGCTGCCCTTCGTCCCCGGCTCGGAGGTCGCGGGCGTCGTGCGCACGGCCCCCGAGGGCGCCGCGGTGCGCGCGGGTCAGCGGGTCGCAGCCTTCCCCGGCCTCGGGGGCTTCTCGCAGGTCGTCGCCGCCTCGCCGGACCTCGTCTTCCCGCTGCCCGACCGCCTGTCCTTCGCCGCGGCCGCCGCGCTGCCGATGAACTACCTGACCGTGCACTTCGGCCTGACCCGGCGCGGCGGGCTGCGCAGCGGCGAGACCGTCCTCGTCCACGGCGCCGCGGGTGGTGTGGGCACGGCCGCCGTGCAGCTCGCGACGGCGCTCGGCGCACGCGTCATCGCCGTCACGTCCTCCGAGCGCAAGGCGGAGGTGGCCCGGGCCGCCGGCGCCGCCGAGACGGTCCTCGCCGACGGCTTCCGCGACGCCGTGCGCGCGCTGACCGGCGGCCGCGGCGTCGACCTCGTGGTCGACCCGGTGGGCGGTGACCGGTTCACCGACTCGCTCCGCAGCCTGGCCCCGGAGGGCCGCCTGCTCGTCATCGGCTTCACCGGCGGTGAGATCCCCACGGTCAAGGTCAACCGCCTGCTGCTCAACAACATCTCGGTGGTCGGCGTCGGCTGGGGTGCCTACTGGACCGCGCGCCCGGAGTACCTGCAGGAGCAGTGGTCCGAGCTGCTGCCGCTGCTCGAGGCGGGCACGCTCGACCCCGTGCTCGGCACGACCCACCGGCTCGAGGACGCCGCCGCCGCGCTCCTCGAGCTCGACGAGCGGCGCGCCGCCGGCAAGGTGCTGCTCACCACACGCTGAGCCTGCTGGGAAGCCCGCGCCCGCGGCCCGGGTTGCCGACAGGGATGACTGCTGCGCCCGCGACCCCCGTGACCGCTCCCTCCGCCGTCCCGACCCGGGCCTGGGCGGTCTGGGTCGTCGGCCTGGTGGCGTACGTCGTCGCGGTGTTCTCCCGCGCCTCCCTCGGCGTCGCCGGGGTGGAGGCGCAGGAGCGCTTCGACGCCGGCGCGTCGGCGATCTCGCTGTTCGTCGTGCTGCAGCTGGCCGTCTACGCGTCCCTGCAGGTGCCGGTCGGCGTGGCTCTGGACCGCCTGGGCTCGCGCCGCATGGTCCTGCTCGGCGCGCTCACGATCGCGGCCGGCCAGCTGGTGCTGGGCCTGGCCGACGACGTCGCCACCGCCGTCTTCGCCCGGGTGCTCGTCGGCGCCGGCGACGCGATGACCTTCATCAGCGTGCTGCGGATCGTGTCGATGTGGTTCCCGGGCCGACGGGTGCCGGTGCTGACCCAGCTCACCGGCATCCTCGGCCAGCTCGGCCAGGTCGTCGCCGCCTACCCCCTCGTGCGCGCGCTCGACGTCTGGGAGTGGCAGGCGACGTTCGTCGGGGCCGCCGCGGTGAGCGTGCTGGTGGCCGTGCTCGTCGCCGTCGCGCTGCAGGACGCGCCGACGGCGACGGACGCGCCGCCCGTCGGCCTGTCGCAGGTGCGGCACGACCTCGCCGCGACCTGGCGCGAGCCGGGCACCCGGATCGGCCTGTGGACCCACACGGTCACCCAGTTCTCCGGCACCGTCTTCATGCTGCTGTGGGGCTACCCGTTCCTCGTCGTGGGCCAGGGACTGGCGCCCGGTACGGCCGCGGCGCTGCTGACCGTCATGGTCGTCGTCGGGATGGCGTTCGGCCCCCTGCTGGGGCACGTCGTCGCGGTCTGGCCGCTGCGCCGCTCCTCCGTGGTCTTCGCCGTCGTCGCGGCGACGGTGCTCTCGTGGAGCGCCGTGCTGGCCTGGCCGGGACGGGCGCCGCTGGCGCTGCTCGTGCTGCTCGCCGTGGTGCTCGGCACCAACGGACCGACCTCGATGATCGGCTTCGACTACGCCCGTACGGAGAACCCGGCCGCGCGCCTGGGCAGCGCGAGCGGCGTCGTCAACGTCGGCGGCTTCGTGGCCTCGCTGGTGCTCATGCTGGCCGTCGGTGTCGTGCTCGACGTGCTCACCCCCGGACGCAGCACCGACTACTCCCTCGGCGCGTTCAAGGCGGCCTTCGCGGTGCAGTACGTCGTGTGGGTGCTGGGCGCCTGGCAGGTGCTGCGCTACCGCCGGCGCATCCGGGCACGGCTGGCGACCGAGGGGGTCGTGCTCGCTCCGCTGCACCAGGCGGTGGCGGCGCGGCTGCGCGGGACCTCCGCCTACCGCTGAGCCGCGTCAGGACGTCGCGACGCGGCCGCCGACGGCGTCGAGGAACGCCCGGGCGATGCGGACGTGACCGGACGTGCTGGGGTGCAGGCAGTCCAGGCCGCCCACGAAGTCGTCGGGAGCCTCGAGCCGTCCGGCGGTCTCCACGCTGACGGCGCCGTGCTCCTCGGCCCGCGCTCGGATCAGGTCGTTGAGCCCGGGCTGCCCGCCTGTCCCCTCGAGCACCTCCTCGGCGAGGGGAGCGAGCGAGGCCAGCCGGCAGGCCGGGAGCGGGTCGTAGTAGGTCGACACGGCGACCGGCGTGCCGGGACCGGCGGCGTCGGTGAGCCGGCCCAGCAGCGCGTCGAGCCCCGCGTCGGCCTGCCGCAGCGCCGCCGTGACCGCCTGGGGACAGGCCGGGTCCTCGACCGACCGGGCGCAGGCCCGCACGACCGGCACGAAGACGTCGTTGCCGCCGACGGTGACGGTGACGAGGCGCACGTCGCCCCCCGCGAGCAGCTCGCGGGCGGCGGGGACCTGCTGCTGCAGCACCGTTCCGGTCGTCGCGCCCGGGACGGCCAGGTTCCGCACGGCCAGCCGGCAGGCGTCGGCGGTCGCACAGCCTGTGCGCCCGGCCAGCAGTCCCGCCAGCACCGGGACGTAGCCCTGCGTCTCGGGCTGACCCGCGCCGACCCCCGCGGCGACCGAGTCGCCGAGCGCGAGGTGGGTCGAGGCCGGAGCGGGCGGCGACGGGGCCGGGTCCGCGGGCACCGCTGACGGGGACGGCGCGGACGGGGACGAGGACGACGGCGGGGACGGCGATGCCGAGGGAGGCGGCGCCGCCCGCGGTCCGGCGGACGAGCACGCGCTGACGGACACCGCAGCGCACGTCAGCACCGCCAGCCACCGGAGCCCCACTGCCACGTGCAGTCGGTGCCCGCTGGGCGCCTGCCCAGTCGCCGGCTGCCGGGTCAGGGTCCCGGAGCGGGGTGGGGGACGACCAGCACGGGCCGGGTGGACCGGGAGACGATGGCGAGCGGGACGCTGCCGAGCAGCCGGGTGGCGACGGCCGGGCGGGAGCTGGCGCCGACCACGATGATGTCGGCCTGCTGCTGCTCGGCGAAGGCCAGGACCTGCTCGCGCGCGACGCCGGGCAGCACGGTCGAGGTCGCCTGAACGCCCGCGGCGGTCAGGCGCTGCTCGGCGAGGGCCGCGGCCTCGGCGGCCTGCGCGGCGAAGACGGTGCGCGGCACGGGCGCCAGCCGCTCGAGCTCGACCTCGTCGACGCAGACGACGGCGACCGTGGCGCCCGTCTTGAGCGCGAAGTCGGCCGTCGCGTCGACGACCCAGGGCTGGTCGACCTCCGCGTTGGCGGCGAGAACGAGGTGCATCGGAGTCCTCCGGTCGGTCGGCCTGCGCCTGCACGGACTGTCCCACGTCGGGAGCCGGCCTGCGGTGCTCGACAACGGGCCTCCCGTGCCGGAGCCTGCGCATCGAGCACTGCGCACTGAGCACGTGCCCGTACCCGCGGTGACCGGAGGTGCGTCATGTCCGCAACCGAGCACGTCGAGGTCGGTCCGGACGGTCAACCGACGCTGCGCCGGGTGATGGGTCCCGGGCTGCTCCTGCTGTTCGTGGTCGGCGACATCCTCGGCACGGGTGTCTACGCGCTGACCGGCGCCGTCGCCGCCGAGGTCGGCGGGGCCGTCTGGCTGCCGTTCCTGGTCGCCTTCGTCGTCGCGATCCTCACCGCCTTCAGCTACCTCGAGCTGGTCACGAAGTACCCGCAGGCCGCCGGTGCGGCGCTGTACACGCACAAGGCCTTCGGCATCCACTTCCTGACGTTCATGGTCACGTTCACCGTGATGTGCTCCGGGCTCACGTCCGCGTCCAGCGCGTCGCGCGCCTTCGCGAGCAACTTCGTGGAGGCGTTCGAGCTCTCCGTCGGCGACGGCGTCCTGCTCACGCTGCTCGCCCTGGCCTTCATCACCGTGGTGGCCCTGGTCAACTTCCGCGGCGTCAGCGAGAGCGTGCGGATCAACGTCCTGCTCACCTGCGTCGAGCTCGGCGGCCTGCTGATCATCATCGGCATCGGCGCGTGGGCGCTGGCCCGTGGCGTCGGCGACACCTCCCGGCTGCTCGACTTCGACACCGCGGACGGCCGGGGCGCGTTCGGTGCCGTCACCGCGGCCACCGCGCTGGCCTTCTTCGCGATGGTCGGCTTCGAGGACTCGGTCAACATGGCCGAGGAGACCAAGGACCCGGTCCGGGTCTTCCCCAAGGTGATGCTGTTCGGCCTGTGCCTGACCGGTCTGGTCTACGTGCTCGTCTCGATCTCGTCGGTCGCCCTCGTGACGCCCGAGGAGCTCGGCGAGGGGGACGCCCCCCTGCTCAAGGTGGTCGCGGCCGGTGCGCCCGCGTTCCCCGTCGGGGTCTTCGCGTTCATCACGATGTTCGCCGTGGCGAACTCCGCCCTCATCAACATGCTCATGGCCAGCCGCCTGCTCTACGGCATGGCCCGGCAGGGGGTGCTGCCGGGCTTCCTGGGCCGGGTGCACCGGCGCCGACGCACGCCGTGGGCGGGCATCGTGTTCACCACCGCCATCGCCTTCGGGCTCATCTTCTTCGCCGACCTCGCCGCCCTGGGCGGCACCACCTCGCTGCTGCTGCTGTGCGTGTTCACGATCGTCAACGTCGCGGTCCTGGTGCTGCGGCGGGACCCCGTGGAGCACGACCACTTCCACGCACCGACCGCCCTGCCCGTGCTCGGCGCCGTGGCGTGCGCCTACCTCGCCAGTCCGCTGTCGGGCCGCGCGGGCGCCGACTACCGCATCGCCGCCGTCCTGATGGTCATCGGGGTCGCGCTGTGGGCCGGGACCTCCGCCGTGCAGCGCGCGCTGCGGTCGGGACACGCCGACCGCTCGCCCGAGCGGGTGGACAGCTCCCGGCCCTGAGGGACCACCCCCGGTGGGGGTGATCGACGGAGGTCGGGTAGGACTGGCGCATGTCCGGCCCCGTGCACGCCACACTCGCCAAGGCGGAGTCCGCCGGCGCCCACCCCACCGAGCTCGCCGCGCTCCGGCGACGGCTCGAGCAGCTGACCGCCACCGACGCCGGCCAGCTGCCCGGCTCGGAGCTCGAGCCGCTGCCCGACCTGCCGCGCCTCGAGGACCTGCCGGAGCCGTCGCCGAGCGAGGCGCGCGCGGTCCTCGACCGGCTGGTCGTCATCAAGCTCAACGGCGGCCTCGGCACGAGCATGGGCCTGGTCGGCCCGAAGTCGCTGCTCGAGGTCAAGACCGGGGTCAGCTTCCTCGACGTGTTCACCCAGCAGGTGATGTCGCTGCGCGAGCAGCACGGCGCCCGGCTGCCGATGATGCTCATGGACTCCCCGACGACCCGCGAGCCGTCGCTGCGTGCCCTGGCCGCCCACCCGGGCACCCGGGAGAACGGCCCCGTCCCCCTGGACTTCCTGCAGGGGCGCGAACCCAAGATCCGCGAGGACGACCACTACCCGGTCGAGTGGCCGCAGGCCCCGCAGCTGGAGTGGTGCCCACCCGGCCACGGCGACATCTACACGGCGCTCGCCGCCTCCGGGACGACCGACGCCCTGCTCGAGGCGGGCGTGCGCTGGTGCTTCGTGTCCAACGCCGACAACCTCGGGGCACGGCCGGACGCCCGGCTCGCCGCCTGGGTCGCCGCAGAGGGCGTCCCGTTCGCCATGGAGTCGGTGCGGGGCACCGCGGCCGACCGCAAGGGCGGTCACCTGGCGCGCTACCGCGGCCGCACCGTCCTGCGCGAGACCGCGCAGGTCCCGCCCGGCGACGACTCGTTCACCGACGTCGAGCGCTGGCGCTGGTACAACACCAACAACCTGTGGATCGACCTGCAGGCGCTGCGGGAGCTGCAGACCGCTGACCCGGGCGGACCGGCCCTGCCGCTGATCGTCAACCGCAAGACGGTCGACCCGTCCGACCCGACGAGCACGCCGGTGATCCAGCTGGAGACCGCGATGGGCGCCGCCATCGGCTCGATCGAGGGCGCCCGGGCCGTGCAGGTGCCGCGGACCCGCTTCGCCCCGGTCAAGACCACCGACGACCTGCTGGTGGTGCGCTCCGACGCCTACGAGCTGCTGCCCAGCGGCGAGATGCGCGCGAGCTTCGACGGCCCACCTCCCGTCGTCGCGCTCGACAAGGCGCTGTTCCGGCTGCTGCCCGACTTCGAGGCGCGCTTCCCCGGCGGCGCGCCGTCGCTGCGCCGGTGCCGGCGGTTCACGGTGGAGGGCGACGTCGTCTTCGGCGCCGGGGTCGTGGTCGAGGGCGACGTCACGGTGACCGGTCCCTCGCGGGTCGACGACGGCACGGTGCTGCGCGGCTGACGGGCGGTGCCGCTGCTCGGTCCCGACGACCCGCTGCCGCGGCGGCCCCGGCGGATCCTGGTCGCAGGGGCCTCCGGCTCGGGCAAGACCACGCTGGCGGCCGGGCTCGCCCCGCTGCTCGACCTGCCGCGGATCGAGCTGGACGCGCTGTTCCACGGGCCCGCCTGGACCCCGCGACCGTCCTTCGTCGAGGACGTGCGGCGCGTCACCGCGGCGCCGGCCTGGGTCACGGAGTGGCAGTACGGACAGGTGCGGGACCTGCTCGCCGACCGCGCCGACCTGCTGGTGTGGCTCGACCTGGGCCGCGTGCTCGTCATGCGCCAGGTCGTCACCCGGACCGTCCGCCGGTCGTGGCGGCGGGAGCAGCTGTGGAACGGCAACGTCGAGCCGCCGCTGCGGACGCTGCTCACCGATCCCGAGCACATCGTGCGCTGGGCCTGGTCGACCCACGGCCACACCGGCCCTCGGGTGGCCGCACTGCGCTCGCGGCGGCCCGACCTCCCCGTCGTCCGGCTGAGGTCCCGCTCCGAGGTGGCGCGCTGGCTCGCCGGTCCCGTACGTCAAGCCCCGGGCGTCCCCCCGACCTGACACCGCCTACCCGGTATGCTCTACTGCGTATGCCCAGCTGGTCAGGGGAGGGCGCACCGTGTCGGTCAAGCACGCGCTGCTCGCGCTGCTGTGCGAGGGCCCGCGCTACGGCTACGAGCTCAAGGCGGCCTTCGAGGCGCGCACCGGTGACGCCTGGCCGCTGAACGTCGGGCAGGTCTACACGACGCTGGCGCGGCTCGAGCGCGACGGCCACGTCGAGCGCGACAGCGAGGACGTCGACGGTCACGTGCACTACCGCCTCACCGACGCCGGACGGCGGGAGACCCGCGCCTGGTGGGACAGCGAGGTGACGCGGGAGGCGCCGCCCCGCGACGAGCTGGCCATCAAGCTGGCGCTGGCGCTCACCGTGCCGGGGGTCGACGTCCGCGACGTCCTGCAGCGCCAGCGGACGGCGACCGTGCGCGCGCTGCAGACGCACACGCGCCGGCGGGCGCGGCTGACCTCCGCGCAGCGGGACGGCACGGCGCCGGCGGGCGCCGGGACGACCGCCGCCGTGCTCGTCCTGGAGTCGCTGATCTTCGCTGCCGAGGCCGAGGTGCGGTGGCTCGACCACTGCGAGGCGCGGCTGCTGCGCACCGCCGACCCGAACGGAGCCCGTCCATGACCGCCGTCCTCGAGCTGCGGGCCGCGACGCGCACGCACGGCACCGGCCCGACGGCGGTGCACGCGCTGCGGGGGGTCGACCTCGTCGTACGGCCCGGTGAGCTCGTGGCGGTCATGGGGCCCTCCGGCTCGGGCAAGTCGAGCCTGCTCATGCTGGCCGGCGGCCTGGACGCTTCGACCTCCGGCGAGGTCCTCGTGGAGGGGGTGCCCCTGTCGGGCCTGGACCCGGCGGGACTGGCCTCGCTGCGCCGCCGGGCGGTCGGCTACGTCTTCCAGGAGCTCAACCTGCTCCCGGCGCTGACCGCCGCCGAGAACGTCGCCCTGCCGCTGGAGCTCGACGGGGTGCCGGGCCGGGCGGCGCGCGAGCTCGCACTGCGGGCGCTCGACGAGGTCGAGCTGGCCCCGGCGGCGCGCCGCTTCCCCGACGAGCTGTCGGGCGGCGAGCAGCAGCGGGTGGCCATCGCCCGGGCCCTGGTGGGCGACCGGCGACTCCTGCTCGCCGACGAGCCGACCGGTGCGCTCGACTCGGTCACCGGCGAGGCGGTGCTCGAGCTGCTGCGGGCGCGCGTCGACGCAGGGGCGGCCGCTGTCCTGGTGACCCACGAGGCGCGCCATGCCGCCTGGGCCGACCGGGTCGTGTTCCTGCGCGACGGCCGGCTGGTCGACGAGGCGCGCTCGGCCGTCGGGTGGACGGCGTGACCGTCCTGCTCGAGCGCCCGGCCGACACCCGGCGGCGTGCGGGCGGCACCGGATGGCGGCCGGCTCTGCGCATCGCCCGCCGCGAGCTCCTGCGCGCCAGGGCCCGCACCCTGGTGGTGCTGCTCATGGTCCTGCTGCCGGTCACGGGGGTCGTCGCGCTCGACACGCTCCTGCGCACCGCCGACGTCTCGGCCGTCGAGTCGCTCCCGGTCGAGCTGGGCGACGCCGACGCCCGCATCGACCTGCTCCCGTACGGCGGTGCGGTCCTGCAGTCGCCCGACGGGCGCGAGATGGGGACCGGGCCCGGGAGTGGGCCGATGCTCGACGAGCGGGCGCTGCGGGCCGCGCTCCCGCCCGCCAGCCGGCTGCTGCTCGTCCGCGAGTCGGTGCTGCCCCGTGCCTTCCGCGCAGGCGCCGACCGGGTGGTGCGCGCGGGAGCCGTCGGCGCCGACCTGCGCGAGGCCGCCGGACGAGGTCCGTTCCGGCTGCGCAGCGGGCGGGCACCCGCCGGTGAGGACGAGGTCGCCGTCAGCCCGGAGCTCGCCGAGCGGGGCCTGCGGGCCGGCACGACCCTGACGCTCCCCGACGGGCGCTCCGCGCAGGTGACGGGCACGGTCTCCGTGCCGCCGCTGTTCGGCGACGCGGTCGTCGTCGGGCAGCCGGAGGCCGTCGGCCTGAAGGACGCCCCCGTGAGCCGGGCGTACGTCAGCGGCGCCGAGGTGAGCTGGACCGACGTCCGCGAGCTCAACGCCCGAGGCGGCCTGGTCCTGTCACGTGCGGTGGTCCTCGACCCGCCGCCCGAGGAGCAGGTCCCCGAGCTGCCCGTCGGCAGCTCGGTGAGCACGGCGGCCCTGATCGGCCTGATCGTCGTCATGGCCGTGCTCGAGGTCGTCCTGCTCGCCGGACCGGCCTTCGCCGTGGGCGCCCGGCGTTCGCGTCGGGCACTCGCGCTGCTCGCGGCGACCGGCGGCGAGCCGCGCCACGTGCGGCGCGTCGTGCTGGCCCAGGGGCTGCTCGTCGGCGGCAGCGCCGCGGTGCTCGGCGCCGTCCTGGGCATCGCCGTGGCCGCCGGCGCCCGAGGCCCCCTCACGCGCTGGGCCGACGCGCAGTGGGGCCCGTTCGAGGTGAGCGTCCGCGACGTCGTCCTGCTGGCCCTGCTCGGCGCCGGGACGGCCGTGCTGGCCGCCCTGCTCCCGGCCCACCTCGCGGCCCGGGAGCCGGTCGTCGCCTCCCTGCGCGGACGGCGGCCGTCCCCCGCCGCCACCGCCCTGCCGACGACCCTGGGGCTGGTGCTGTTCGGGCTCGGCGCGGTGACGTGCCTGGCGTCGCTGCGCGCCGGTTCGCCGGAGCTCCTGATCGCCTTCTCCGCCCTGCCCACCGTGGTCGGGGCGGTCCTGCTGGCGCCGGTCGTGCTGCACCTGCTCGGTCGGCGCGCCGGGCGTCTCCCGCTGCCGCTGCGCTACACCCTGCGCGACGCCGACCGCCAGCGCCCGCGCACGGCACCCGCCGTGGCGGCCGTCGCCGCCACCGTCGCGGCCGCCTTCGCCCTCGGCACGGCGACGGGCAGCGACGCGGAGCAGGAGCGCGCGACGTACTCGCGGACCGGCCCGGTCGGCGCGGCCGTCGTCACCGGCTGGCCCGGGCCGACGACGACCGACTGGCCGGCGCTGGAGGCCGCCGCCCGGCGAGCGCTGCCCGGCGAGCCGGTGCGGCGGGTGGCCGGGCTGGCCTCCGACGTCCCCTCCGACGGCGGCACCGTCGAGCAGGTCCAGCTCTGCCTGCCCGACGCCCCCCGCCGGGACCTCTGCGAGGGGCCGATGACCTCCTACAACAGCGGCCTGGGCAGCAGCACGCTGGTCGGGGAGGGGGCCCTGGAGGCGGTCGCGCCCCTGCTCGCCCCCGGCGCGCTGCCGACCGCCCGGCAGGCCCTGCGGACCGGAGCGGTCGTGGTGCTCGGCCCGACGCCGGCCACGCTCGACGTCCGGCGGGTGCGCGTCGAGGCGCCGGACGAGGGGGGTGCGGCGAGCTCGGAGCAGGTGGCCGAGGTGAGCGCGCCCGCCGTCCCGGTGCAGGTCCGCGACGCGACCGCCCCGGCGCAGGCCGTCCTCCCCGACGCGCTCGGCGCTCGGCTGGGCGGCGTCGGCACGGTCTCCCTGCTCGTGGGCGACGGCCTGAGCGTGCAGGAGGAGCGGCGGCTGCTCGACCAGGTCTCGCTGGTCGACTCGGGCGCCTCGGTCTTCGTCGAGCGCGGCGCGCGCGACGACGCCGGGCTCGCCCTGCTGCTGCTGGTGCTCGCTGCCGGCGCGCTGGTCCTGGCCGGCACCCTGGCCGCCACGTCGCTCGCCCTGGTCGAGGCGCAGCCCGACTTCGCGGTCCTCGCGCAGGTCGGGGCGCGGCCGCGGACCCGCCGCGTCGTCGCCGGCACCTACGCCGCCGTGCTGGCCCTGGTCGGCGGGCTGCTGGGCGTGGCGGCCGGGTCCGTCCCGGGCCTCACCGCCGCCGTGGCCCTGACCCGGACCGGCCTGGGCGTCTCGGGGCCGCCGGGCGAGCTCCCCTCCCCGTGGACGCACGTCGAGGTCCCCTGGCTGCTGCTGGTCGGCCTGCTGGGAGTCCTCCCCGTCCTGGCGGGGGCGCTGGCCGCGCTCACCGTCCGCAGCACACCCGCCTCCGCGGCCGTCCGCAGGGCTGTCTGACCGTCGGTACGTCGCGCCCGGGTCGGCGGGCAGCCGGGCGAGCACGGCTCCGCACCCGCCGGTAGGGTCTCCCGATCACGGCGAGGTCGTCCCGACCCGGGCGCGCGGAGGACGACGGATGCTCGAGAGCACGACCGGCACGGACGCCGTCGGACTGCCGCTGCCGGGCTTCGAGCGGGCCTGCGCCGAGGTGCTCCAGCTGCTGCAGGCGCGCGTCGGCCTGGGCCTGTGGATGGTCACCCGGGCCGTCGGCACCGACCAGGTGGTGCTCGCGGCGCGCACGGCGCCCGGCAGCGGCTACGACGTGAGCCAGGGAGCCAGCCTGTCGTGGGACGGCTCGCTGTGCGCCGCGATGGTCGCCGGCCGGGGGCCGGCCGTCGCCCCCCGCGTGGTCGACGTGCCGGCGTACGCCGAGGCGCCCAACCGCCAGCTGCTGCCCATCAGCGCCTACGTCGCGGTGCCCCTGCGGCGCGACGACGGCGCGGTGTTCGGCACCCTGTGCGGCTTCGACACCGCCCCGCAGCCCGACTCGCTGCACGAGGCCGAGCAGCTGATGGCGGTGCTGGGCCAGCTGCTGGCCACCGTCCTGCGCCTGGAGCTCGACCTCGACCGCCAGTCGCGACGGGCCGAGCGGGCGGAGGTCGAGGCCGGGGTCGACGCGCTGACCGGACTGGCCAACCGGCGCACGTGGGACATCGTGCTCGCGGCCGAGGAGGCCCGCTCACGCCGGTACGGCCATCCCGCGTCGGTGATCGTGCTGGACCTGAACGACCTCAAGGCGGTGAACGACACCTCCGGCCACGAGGCCGGCGATGCGCTGCTGCGCGCCTGCGCGGCCGTGCTGCGGTCGACCGCCCGCGACAACGACCTCGTCGCCCGGCTCGGTGGGGACGAGTTCGGCGTGCTGGCCGTCGAGACCGACCCCGCCGGCGCCACGGCCACGCTCGACCGGATCCGCGCCGCCCTGCGCGACGACGGGATCCGGGCGGCGGCCGGGCTCGGGACGCGCGCCGGCGACGGGACGCTGTCCGCGGCCTGGCGCGAGGCCGACTCCGCGATGTACGCCGACAAGCTCGCGCAGCAGCGGTCCGGGCGGTCGGGCCCCCGGCGGCAGGACCCGGTCGTCTAGCGCAGGCGCCCGACGAGACGGCGCTGCCACGGGGTCTCGACCGCGCGGGAGTCGTAGCCGGCGCGCACGAGGGCCACCGCGGCCTCCGGCTCCAGGCCGTCCAGGACGGCCAGGCACGCCAGGGCCGTGCCCGTGCGGCCGCGACCGCCGCCGCACGCGACCTCGACGCGCTCGAAGGCCGCCCGCCGCCAGGCCTCGGCGAGCACCCGCGCAGCCTCGACGCGGTCCGACGGCAACCCGAAGTCGGGCCACCGCACCCAGCGCGTCTCCCACTCGACCTCCGGCGGAGGTCGCCGCGAGAGGTGGATGCCCAGGTCGGGACGCGGCCCGGCGGGCAGCGGACGGCGCAGCGCCCGTCCCCGCAGCAGGCGCCCCGAGGGCAGCCGGAGCACACCGGGGGCCGCCGGGTCCCACGTGGGGGGAGCTGCGGTCACGCGGCCCTCAGCGTGAGGCGAGGTCGGGGAAGCAGCGCTCGAGCACGGAGTTGCCGAACACCCCGGACGGGTCGAGCTCCCGTACCAGCGCGACGAAGTCGTCGTAGCGGTCGTAGCGCTCGCGCAGCTCGCCGGCGGAGGTCGCGAACAGCTTGGCCCAGTGGGGGCGCGCGCCGAACGGCGCCAGGCACCGCTCGACGGCGCGCACCACGGGCAGGACCGCCACCTCGTCGCGCAGCCAGGTGAAGTGCACGGCGACGGTGTCGCGTCCGGCGCTCGGGCTGAGCCACAGCGGCTCGGCGGCGATCGTGCGGAGCTCCCCGACGTGCAGGACCGGCGCGATCGCGTCCTGCAGCCCGGCCAGTGCCGCCAGGGCGTCGGGCGCGTCCTCGCGCCGCAGGAACCACTCCGACTGCAGCTCGTCGCCGCTGCTCGGGGTGAACTCGAGGCGGAAGTACGGCAGGCGGGCGTGCCACGGACCACGCGCCCCCAGCTGCTCGGTGCACACGGTGCCGGACAGCCCGGGGACCGGGTGGCGGGGGCCGGTCGCACGGGTCGCACCCAGCCAGCGCTCGGGGGCGTCACCGGCACCGCCCGCTCCGCCCTCGTCGTCCTGCGTGACGCGCAGGCGGCGCCAGACCTGCGGCACGTCGCCGCCGCGCCAGTCGTCGAAGACGCTCACGCTGTAGCCGGCGCCGAGCACCTCGTCGAGGCGGTCGGCCAGCACCTGCCGGGGCAGGCGCTCGTAGACGTGCTGGCGCACGTCGTAGGCCGGCTGGACGTCGAGCTCGACGGTCGTCACGACCCCCAGCGCACCCAGCGCGACCACGCAGCCGTCGAAGCGGTCGCCGTCCTGCTCGCGGGACAGCCGCCGCAGCTCCCCGTCGGCGGTGACCAGCTCCAGCGCGCGCACGGCCGAGGCGAGCGTCCCGTTGGTCACTCCCGAGCCGTGCGTGCCGGTGGCGACCGCGCCGCCGACCGAGATGTGCGGCAGGGAGCCGAGGTTGTGCAGGGCGAAGCCCGCGTCGTGCAGCGGGCCGACCAGCTCGCCGAACCGGGTCCCGGCCGAGACCCGCACGACCTGCGCCGCGGAGTCGACCTCGACGACGCGGGGCAGGCCGGCGACCGAGACGAGCAGCCCCTCGGTGGCGGCCAGGGCGTTGAAGGAGTGCCCGGTGCCCAGCGCCCGCACGCGGTCGGCCGCCGCCACCTCGGTGCGCAGCTCGTCGAGCGTGGTGGGACGGGCGGCGCGCCCCGGGGCGAACACGACGTTGCCCGACCAGTTGGTCCGCGGCAGGACCGCAGGGGCGTCCGGTGAGGTGCGCACCCGTCCAGTGTGGAGGTCAGCCGCCGGTGCGCGGCACCCGCAGCGCGGCGCACCCCGCGAGCAGCGCCGTGCCGGCGGCCAGACCGAAGGCCAGCCGGTAGCCGGAGTCGCTCGGCACGCCGCCCGCACCCGCGGTGCTGGCCAGCACGGCCGTGGACAGCGCCGAGCCGAACGCGCCGCCGACGGTCCTCGTCACGGTGTTGATGCCGGTGGCGATCCCCACCTCGCTCTGCTCGACGGCGGCGACGATGAGGTTGGCCATGGACGCGAAGGCGAACGCGACGCCCGCACCGAGCAGCAGCCCGGCCAGGGCCAGGTGCCACCAGGCGTCGTGCAGGACCGCCAGCAGCCCGAAGGCAGCGGCGGTCAGCAGCGTGCCGATGAGCAGCGTCGAGCGGAAGCCGATCCGCACGCCGAGCCGGCCGGCCAGCGGGCCGGCGACCAGCTGCCCGGCAGCGCTGGGAGCCAGCAGCAGACCGGCGACCGTCACCGACGCGCCCAGCCCGTACCCGGTCGACGCGGGCGCCTGGGCGATCTGCGGGATGAGCAGGAAGCCCGAGAACATCGCGAGCCCGACGAGCAGCCCGGTGAGGTTGGTCGCCAGCACCGCGCGCCGGCGCAGCACCGCGAGCTCGATCAGCGGCGACTCGACCCGCTGCTCCACCGCCAGCCAGGCGACCAGCAGGGCCGCGCCGGCGACCAGCAGCCCGACGTTCGCCGGCGACCCCCAGCCCAGCGAGGGCGCCTGCGTCACGCCGAGCAGCAGCAGCGCGAGGGCCCCCGACAGCAGGAGCGCGCCCGCCCAGTCGATGCGCATGCCCTCGACGGTCGGGGTGCGCGGGACGACGCGGGCCGCGGCCACCGCGGCGGGCAGGGCCACCAGGCTGATCCAGAAGACGACGGAGGGGTGCGTGGCGTCGACGACCACCCCCGACAGCGGCAGGCCGATGCCCGCCCCCACGCCGAAGACCGAGCTGACCAGGCTGATCGCCCCGGGGACGCGCTCGCGCGGGAAGGTGTCGCGGATGATCCCGAACGCCAGGGGGAAGACGCCGCCCGCGACGCCCTGCAGCACCCGTCCGGCGATGACCAGCTCGATGGAGCCGGCCAGCGCGTTGACGGTGCCGCCGAGTGCGAACAGCGCCAGCACCACCGTGAGCACGCGCCCCTTGCCGTGGACGTCCCCGAGCTTGCCGATGATCGGTGTGGAGACCGACGCGGACAGCAGGAAGCCGGTGACCACCCAGGACGTCGCGGTCGCGCTCGCGCCGTACTCCTGCCCGAGCACCGACAGCGCCGGCAGGACGATGGTCTGGGTCAGCGCGAACGACACCCCGGCGGCGAGCAGGACGACCAGGATCGCCGTCGGCGACGCGGGGGACGCCGACGGGGCGGACGCGCGGGACGGGGTCAGGGTCACGGAGAGCCTTCGGATCGGGGTGCCGGGCTCCGTCGGTGTGCCCCGCGGCTTCCGCGTCACCCGGCGACGCTGCCCGGTCCCCACCCGCCTGCTCTAGGTTCACCGGATGCAGCCCGTCAGCCGCTTCCCGGTCCCCGACGTCGCCGACCTCCCGGAGGACCTGCGCGAGCGCATCCTCGCCGTCCAGGAGAAGACCGGTTTCGTGCCCAACGTCTTCCTGGCGCTGGCGCACCGGCCCGCCGAGCTGCGGGCGTTCCTCGCCTACCACGACGCCCTCATGGAGGGCGACGGCGGACTGACCAAGGCCGAGCGCGAGATGATCGTCGTGGCGACCAGCGCCGCCCGCTCGTGCACCTACTGCGTGGTCGCGCACGGCGCCATCCTGCGCATCCGGGCGCGCGACCCCCTGCTGGCCGACCTCGTCGCCACCAACTACCGGTCGGCGGGGCTGCCGGAGCGGCAGCGGCGAATGCTGGACTTCGCCGTGAAGCTGTCGACGACCCCGGAGCTCGTGGAGGAGCGCGACCTGGACGTGCTGCGGGCCGCGGGCTTCGACGACGAGCAGGTGTGGGACATCAGCGCCATCACCAGCTTCTTCGCGCTGTCGAACCGGATGGCGCTGGTCATGGCGCTCAGGCCCAACGAGCAGTTCCACCTGCTCGGCCGGGTCCCCCGCAGCTGACCGGCCGGTGTAGCAGGCGTCAGCGGAGCTCGTCGGCCAGGACCACGACGACCTTGCCGCGGAGCCGGCCGGAGCGGGCGTGCGCGTGCGCACCGGCCACCTCCTCGAGGGGGTAGGCGCGGTCCAGCGGCACCCGCAGCCGCCCGGTGTCGACCAGGTCGGCCAGGTGCGCGAGGTCGACCGGTGAGCGCCGGGTCGCGACCGCGGTGGTCCGCGGGGTACGTCGCGACGCGGCGTCCCGCAGCACGTCGACCGACACCGGCCGGGTGGAGACCAGGACCCCGTCGGCGGTGAGCACCGGCCGGACCTGCGCGAAGCGCAGCGCTCCCGGGACGTCGAGCACGACGTCCCAGCGCTCGCCGCGGGCGAGGACGTCCTGCTCGTGCCGGTCGACCACGACGTCGGCGCCCAGCGCCCGCACGTGCTCCGCCCGCGGCGCGTCGGCCACCGCGGTGACGTGCGCCCCCGCCAGCCGGGCGAGCTGGACCGCGAACGACCCGATGCCTCCCGCGGCTCCGACCACCAGCACCCGGGCCGCCGGCCGGGCGGGCAGGGCGGCCCGCCCGTGCAGGGCCTGCAGCGCCGTGAGCCCCGCCAGCGGGATCGCCGCCGCCTCGGACAGCCCGGTCGAGCGCGGCGCGCGGGCCGCCCTGCCCTGACGCACCAGGACGTGGTCGGCCTGCGCCCCGCCGCCGTGCCCGAGCAGCGTCATGACGCGGTCGCCGACCGAGAAGCCGGTCACGGCCGGTCCGCACGCCACCACCTCGCCGGCCAGGTCGAAGCCGGGCGCGATCCGGCGACCGGTGACGGCGTGCGCGACCCGCCCGGCCCGCGCCAGGCCCAGGTCGGTGCCGTTGATGCTCGAGGCCGCCACCCGTACCAGCAGCTGGTCCCCGGCCGGAGGTGGCGGCGCTGCCGCCGCCACGACCCGCGGCACGAGGGCGCCGCCCTCCCGCACGAGGCGCACCGCGCGGCTGGGCGCGGGCCCGCTCATCGCCCGGCGACGAGCGGTGCCTGCTGCAGGTAGCCGCGCTCGGCCACCAGGTCGGCCAGGAAGGCCGCGAGGTCGGCCCGGGGAAGGGACGTCCTGCGCGGTGAGCGGTCGGCGGAGTGCTCGAGCCGTCCCGTCGCCGGGCCGTCCACCAGACGCGGCGCGCGCACCAGCGTCCAGTCCAGCCCGCTGGCCACCCACGCCTCCCGCTCGAGCGCCTTGTCGCGCACCGCCTCCCCGCCCAGCCGGCGCACCAGGGCCGAGATGACCCGGTCCCGCCGCGACTTGCGGTCGCCCGGGACGTCGATGCCCGCTCCGCTGACCCCGACGAAGCGCCGCACTCCCGCCTCGCGCATGGCCGTGACGAGCAGGGGCGTCATGTCGCGGTGCAGCGTGGCGTCGCCGCGACGCGGCCCGAGGGCGGACACCACCGCGTCGGACCCCGCGACGAGCTGCCGCAGCGCGCCGGCGTCGCGCGCGTCACCGGTGACCCAGCGCACCTGCGGCGGTCCCGAGCCGGCGTCGCGCCGCAGCGCCACGACGTCGTGCCCGCGGTCCACCAGCTCCTGCAGCAGCAGCCTTCCCGTCGCCCCGGTCCCGCCCAGCACCGCGATCCGCATCCTGCCTCCTCCGCTCCCTGTCGTGTGTACGGTACAGGTGTGCAGTCGTCCCGGCCCGGCGACCTGGAGGCGGTCGACGAGGCCCTCGTGCGGCTGCGACGGCTGTGGACCGCGTCCCGGGCGCACGTGCTCGACGAGCTCGGCGAGCGGGTGGAGATGTCGAGCGTGCTCGTCGTGGAGGCGTGCGCCCGGACGGAGGCGGCCGGCGCCGGCGCAGAGGTCACGGTCGGCGACGTCGCCGTCTTCCTCGACGTCGATCCGTCGACGGCCAGCCGCCTGGTGGAGCGGGCGGCTCGCGCCGGCCTGGTCCACCGCACCCCGTCGTCCGTGGACGGCCGCAGGGCGGCGCTGGTCCTGACCCCGTCCGGACGGGCGCTGCGGGCACGGGCCGCGTCGTCACGGCGAGCGTGGCTCGGCGCGGTCGTTGCGGACTGGCCCGACGAGGAGGTGCTGGCCCTCGCCCGCCTGCTGCACCGCTTCTCCGCGGCGGTCTCGGCCGCGCCCGGTCCGGCGGCGGCGCTCAGGTCGCCCGGCGCCGACGGGCCGGCGCCGGGCCGGTGAAGATCGCCAGCAGCTCGTCGACCTCGTGCGCGGCGGTCGTCGGGTGCCGGAACGGCCGGTGCGGCTCGATCGCGTAGTGCGTGCGGCGGCCGACGCGCTCGCGGCGCAGGTAGCCGGCGTCCTCGAGCTCGCGCAGGACGTTCAGCGCTCCGCGGGGCGTCATCCCCACCCGGGCCGCGACGTCCGCGACCCGCATGTCCGGGTCGCGGGCGACCGTCAGCAGCACGTGCCCGTGGTTGGTGAGGAACGTCCAGTCGCCGGCCACCGGCTCAGTCCGCACGCAGCGTCAGGGCGACCCCCTCGTGGTCGGCGAGCGCACCGTCGTCGACCAGGGCCACCCAGCCACCGCGGTCCAGGACCAGCTCGATGAGCTCGTCGACGGCGTCGTCGACGACGTCGGGGTGCTCGACGTCGGAGGCCGGCAGCAGCAGGTCGCCGTCGCTGCTCAGCCGCGCCGGGTAGAAGAGCCCCTGCTCGACCGCGAGCATCTCCGGGCGCTCGCGCCGGGCCGCCAGCCAGGCCGACTGCATCCCCGAGACCACCCGGGAGGCCCCCGCGCGCCGCTCCAGCAGCGACAGGGCCTCGCCCTGCCGCGACAGCAGGTAGCGCTCCAGGACCGGGGCGATGCGCGCCGACAGCTCGGGCAGCGGCGCGGTCGCGACGTTGGCGGCAACGGTGCCCGCGAGGCGGCCGACGTTCGCCGACGACCGGACGAAGGCCGCCACCAGCTTGTCCGGGCCGGCCACGACCAGCGGCGCGGGGTGCAGCCGCAGGTAGGCGCCCAGGGCCCGGTCGACCGAGCGCAGGAACGCCGCGGTGTCGGCCTCCTGCAGCTTGGGACGGGCGGCCTGGGACGCGCGCTCCCGCCCGTTGCGCAGGGGGAAGGACCCGCGCACGGCGGGCCGCAGCGTTCCGGCGACCCCGTCGAGCAGCCGCGCCTCGCGACCGCTCAGCAGCAGCACCACGTGGCGCGGCGTGCGGTGCAGCGCCCGGACCAGGTCGCGGGTGGCGAACGTCGGGTCGACGACGACGCGGTCGCGCACGGAGACCGGCAGGTGCACGGTGGTCGCCGTGCTCCGGCCCGCGAACACGGCCACGGCGGCGCTGGTCGCGCCGGTGGTCGCCGCGTCCACCTGCAGGTCCAGCGCCGACCGCACCGCGTCCGCCTCCGGCAGGCCCTCGCTGCGCAGCCGGTGTGCGGCCTGCGCCGCCAGTCGCCGCAGGGAGCGCGCGTCGTCGGTGGTCATGACGGGAGCCGGTGTGGTGGTCAGCAGCAGCGAGACGGACGGGTAGCTCCGGACGGCCTGCAGCAGCACCACCTGCTCGGCCGTCGGCAGGAGCACCCGCGGAACGCGCTCGGCAGGGGCGGTGAGGTCGACAGCGGTCATGGCGGGGCTCCTTCGGGAGAGGTCGTACGGGCTCGGATGTCCTCGACCGGAGGTCTCTCCCAGCCCGTCGCCCGGGCCCGCCCCGCCGGACCCCGGAGCGGGGACGTCCTGACGACGAGGCGCTCGGGGGTACTCCCCTCCACGCCCGACCAGTGAACTGTGCTTCACCTGTGCTGTCAACCCGGGAGGGACCGCTGCTCGTGGCCGGGCTGGGTAGGCAGACCCCATGACCTCCTCGTCCCTGACCTCCTCGTGGGCGGTGTGCGGCATCGCCGCCGCTGCCGCCCGCTTCGTCCCCGTGCCGCTGCTCGACGACGTCATCCGCGAGCGGGCGACCCGGGTCGCCGTCCTCAGGACGGTGCGGGCACACGGCCGCGACCTGCCCGCCGACGCGCTCGCGCCGCTGTGGGGCGAGCGGGAGGGTCAGGCCTCCGGACTGCGCCGCCGCCTGCGGGGCGCGCCGGCGCGGCTGCTGCTGTTCCCCGTCCGCAAGTACACGGCGCTGTTCGGAGCGGTGCGCGGCGTGCCGACCGACGTCATGCGCGTGGTGCTGCTGGCCCGCACCGTCGACCGCAGGCTCGACCGTGGCGAGCTCGCCGGCGTCGACCGCCTGCCCGAGCAGGCCCGCGCGCTGCGGCGCGCCGTCGACGAGGCGATCGACGAGATGGACCTGCGGCTGCTCACCGCCGCGCTGGGCGAGGTGCTGTCGCAGAGCCGCGACCTCACCACCGCCGCCGTCGCGTACGTCCGGCGCCGCTCGAGCGCGCCCGACGCCGACCCGGCCGCCGACCCCGACCTCGAACCGGGCGCCGACGACCCGCTCGCGGACGGCGCGCAGCGGGTGAGCGAGGTGCTGCGCCGGCCGGACGTCGCCGAGCTGCTCGCGCGCTTCGACCGCCAGGTCGACGCCCACCTGTCGGCGGGGGGCTGACGACCGTGCTGCGCGTGCTGTTCCTGGGGGGCACGGGCGTCATCAGCGCCGCCTGCGCGCAGCGGGCGGTGGAGGTGGGCCTCGACGTCACCGCCGTCACGCGCGGGCGCACCGGCAGCCGCCCGCTGCCGCCGCAGGTGCACCGCCTGACCGCCGACGTCGACGACACCCGCGCGCTGGCGGAGGTGCTCGAGGGGGACTTCGACGCGGTCGTCGACTGGCTGGCCTTCACCCCCGAGCAGGTCCGCGCCCGCACCGACCTCCTGCACGGACGCACCGGGCAGTACGTCTTCATCAGCTCGGCGTCGGCCTACCAGACCCCGCCGTCGCGGGTGCCGATCACCGAGTCGACGCCGTTGCGCAACCCCTTCTGGGCCTACTCCCGGGACAAGATCGCCTGCGAGGACCTGCTCGTGCGGCTGTCCCGCGAGCAGGACCACCCGGTCACGATCGTGCGGCCGTCGCACACCTACGACCGCACCCTGGTCCCCTTCGACGCCGGGTGGACCTTCGTCGAGCGGCTGCGCCGGGGCGTGCCGGTCGTCGTGCACGGCGACGGGACCTCGCTGTGGACGCTCACCCACGCCCGCGACTTCGCCCGCGGCTTCGTGGGTCTGCTCGGCCATCCCCGCACGCTCGGCGAGGCGTTCCACCTCACCTCCGACGACGTGCTGACCTGGGACCAGATCGCCGAGGCGCTGGCGCGCGCGGCCGGTGTGCCGGCGCGCATCGTCCACGTGACCTCCGACGCCATCGCGGCCGCCGACCCGGAGTGGGGCGCCGGGCTGCTGGGCGACAAGGCGCACTCCTCGGTCTTCGACAACCGCAAGGTGCGCTCGGTCGTGCCGGACTTCGTGGCGACCACCCCCTTCGAGCAGGGCGCGCGCGAGATCGTCGCCTGGCACGACGAGGACCCCGCCCGACGGGTCGTCGACCCGCGGGCCGACGCGCTGCAGGACGCGCTGGTGCAGCGGTACGGCCTCCCGCGGGACGCGGACGGCTGACCCGGGGCTGTCAGACGAGCAGCTGCCGGGCAGCCAGGTCGCGGTACAGCGGTGAGCCGGCGACCAGCTCGTCGTGCGTGCCGGTCGCGGCGACCCGGCCGTCCTCGAGGACGACGATGCGGTCGGCGTCGACGACCGTCGAGAGCCGGTGCGCGACGACCAGCACCGTGGTGCCGGGCCCGATCGCGGCGACCGCGTCGGCGAGCGCCTGCTCGTTGCGGGCGTCCAGGCTCGCGGTCGGCTCGTCGAGCAGCAGCACCGACGGGCGGGTCAGCAGCGCCCGGGCGATGGCCAGGCGCTGCCGCTGGCCGCCCGACAGCAGGATCCCGTCGTCCCCGACCTGCGCGTCGAGCCCGCTGCGGCTGCGCTCGACGAGCTCGCCGAGGTTGACCCGGTCGAGCACCTGCAGCAGGTCGGCGTCATCGGCGGACGGCGCGCCGAGCAGGAGGTTGTCGCGCAGCGAGCCGGCCAGCGCAGGAGCGTCCTGCTCGACGTAGGCCATCCGCGCCCGCAGCTGGTCCCTGTCGACGTCACGCACGTCGCGACCGGCGACACAGACGCTGCCGCCCGTCACGTCGTAGAACCGCTCGAGCAGGGCCAGCACGGTCGACTTGCCCGCGCCGGAGGGCCCGACCAGCGCCGTGCGCCGTCCGGCGGGCGCCGTGAAGGTCACGCCGCGCAGGACCGGCGCGCCGGTGCCGGAAGCCGACTCCGGGTCCGGGTAGGCGAAGGACACGTCGGAGAAGGTGATCTCGACCGGCTGTCCGTCGGCGGGGACGTCCTGTCCCGGGTCGTCGGCCGTCTCCTCCGGCAGGGACAGGACCTCCTCGATCCGGGCGAGCGCGCCGAGCCCGGTCTGCACGGCGCTGTAGGCCGAGATGCCGCTCGCGAGCGGCTGCACCAGCAGGAACAGCAGCAGCACGAACGCCACCAGGTCCGCCACCGCGATCTGGCCGGCGGCGACCCTCGCGCCACCGATGCCCAGGACGGCCAGGAAGGCCCCCTGGGCGGAGATGGACGCGACCGGCCCGAGGACCGCCTCGAGGCGCGCGAGGTGCAGTCCCGCGTCGAAGGCCTCGCGCGACGACGCGTCGACGGCCTGCGCCTCCCGGTCCTCGGCCCGCGCCGCGCGGATGGTCCGCACGCCGGACAGCGCCCGCTCGACCCCCGCGGTCATCGCGCCGACCGCCGTCTGCGCGGCCAGCGACGCCCTGCGCAGCCGGCGCACGACGAGCGCGGCGCCGCTGAGCCCGAAGACGACGGCGAGCACCGTCACACCGAGCAGCACCGGGTCGACGAACGCCATCGCTGCGAGCGCGCCGCAGGCGACGACGACCCCGGAGACCAGGTCGACCAGGCCGGAGGTCACCACCGTCCGCAGCAGGGTGGTGTCGGCGCCCACCCGGGAGATCAGGTCGCCCGTGCGCCTGCGGTCGAGCTCGGCGATGGGCAGCCGGAGCAGCCGGCGGGCCAGGGCGGTGCGGGTCGACAGGACCAGCGCCTCCCCCGTGCGCTGCAGGACGTAGCGCTGCACACCCGACAGCGCCGCCGCGACCAGCAGGGCGGCGGCGGCCACCACGGCCAGCCCCGCGACCGGACGGGAGTCCTCGATCGCGGCGATCACCCTGCGCACCAGCAGCGGCTGGGCCAGGGCGGCGGCGGCGCCGACGAACGCCAGGCCCACGGCGAGGGCGAGCGCGGGGCGGTGCGGCCGCAGGAGCCGCCACAGGGTCCCGAGGCCGGCCGGGGCCGGCTCCTGCGGGCTCACTGCTTGGCGCGCGACACCAGGACCGGGCAGGGCGCGGAGTGCTGCACCCGCTGGGCCGTGCTGCCCAGCAGGATGGTGTCGCTCAGGCCGCCGCTGCCGCTCGCGACGACGATGAGGTCGGCCCCGACCTCCTCGGCCGCCCGGACGATCTCGGCCGCCGGCGAGCCGCTCAGGACGCGCCGGTGCACCGCGGCGACCCCCCAGCCCTCGAACTCCGCTGCCACGACGCCGACGGCGGCGGCCGCCTCCTCGCGGAAGCTGAGCGAGGTCGGGTCGGCCGGCTTCGGGCCGCCCAGCTCGTTGGCGAACGGGACCGTGGCCAGCGGGCTGATCACGGCGACGACGGACACCTCGTCGACCTTGGTGGCGTCGGCGAAGGACATGAGCTGACGGGCAGCCACCAGGGACTGGCGGGACCCGTCGGTGGCGGCCAGCACGTGCACGTCAGGCCCCCCCGCCGGTCGGCAGGCCGGTGCGGCTGCGGCCGGCCAGCAGGCGCTGCACGAGGTACAGCACGACGCCCACCGCGAGCAGCCCGGCCACCCAGAACAGCGAGCGCGGGTCGTCGATGACGACGTAGCCGAGCAGGACGGCGTTGCCGAGCACCCCGAGGTAGAGCAGCGGCGTGTTGGCGCGGTAGGAGTCGGCCGTCTCGCCCTGTCCGCGCAGCTTGAGCGCCGACACGATCACGAGGGCGTAGATGAACAGCAGGAACACGACGGTCACCGTGGCGAGCCGCCCGACCACGTCCAGGCTGTCGTCCACCCGGCTGAGGAGGTCGCCGATGATCAGCAGCGACGCGACGACCACCGCGGAGAAGACCAGCGCGACGTACGGGCTGCGGCGCGCGGGGTGGACCCGGGCGAACACCGCCGGGACGACGTCCTCGTGGGCCATCCCGTAGAGGATCCGCGACTGGGTCACCACCGAGACCAGCGTGGTGTTGGTGATGGCGATCATGGCGATGACCGCGAAGACGTTGAGCATCACGGCGGCCGAGCCCGGCAGGACGTCGGCGCGGACCACCTCCAGCAGGGCCGCGTCGGCCCCGGCCAGCGTGCCGACGGGGACCACGAGGGCGGCCGAGACGGCGACGAGGACGTAGATGACGCCGGCGGCGACCATCCCGCCGATCAGAGCCCGCGGGAAGGTCTTGGAGGGGTTGATGGTCTCCTCGGCCACGTTCGCGGCGTTCTCGAAGCCGGTCATCGCGAAGAAGGCCAGCGCCACTCCGGCGACGATCGCGAAGATCGGGTTGCCCTCCGCGGTGAACGACGTCAGCACGCCGAAGTCGGCGTCGCCCCGCGCCACGACGATCACGCCGATGATCATCACCAGCACGAGACCGGAGATCTCGACGAAGGTCATCACCATGTTGACGACGACCGACTCGGTGATGCCGATGAAGTTCACGATCGTCAGCACGACGATGAAGGCCAGCGTCACCAGCAGGGTGGGCACCAGCTCGAACAGGGTCCCGAAGTAGCGCGCGAAGCCGGTGGCCAGCGAGCCGGAGGCCGCGAAGACCGCCGACAGGGAGCAGATGGTGATCAGGAAGGTGAGGACCGGGTTGCGGAAGGCCTTGTTGACGTAGAGGGAGGCGCCGGCCGCCCGCGGGAACTTCGTCGCCAGCTCCGCGTAGGCCAGTCCGGTGATCGTGGCCAGCGTGACCCCTGCTGCGAAGGCGATCCAGAAGGCGCCGCCGACCGCGCCGGCGACCAGGCCGATCAGGACGTAGACCCCCGACCCCAGCACGTCCCCGAGGACGTAGAAGAACAGCAGCCGGCCGGTGATCGACCGCGTCAGCTCGCCGGACGGGGCACCGGCCGGGGCAGCGGCCGCGGGGCTCGACATGCAGTCGTTCTACTCGCCCCGTGTGTCCGGCACGTCACCGGGTCCTTGCGGCGGGTGCACCTCGCGGGCCGCCCAGTCGGCGAAGGAGGTCGGCGGCCGGCCGAGCGCCCGCGAGACGCCGTCGGACAGGTGGGCGTCGGAGCCGTCCCGGATCAGGCCGAACAGCGCACCCAGCATCGCGGCGTAGCCGTCGGGCACGCCGTTCGCGCCGGCGCCCGCGACCCACTGCTCGACCGGCAGGTCGACGTGCACGACCGGCCGGCCGGTGCGTCCGCCGAGGACGGCCGCCGCCTCGGCGAAGGTCAGCGCCTGCGGACCGGACAGGTCGTAGGCGCCGGGCCCGACCTCGCCGGTCAGGGCGGCGGCGGCCACCGCGGCGATGTCGGCGGCGTCGATGAAGGGCTCGGCGCCGCTGCCGGTCGGCGCGACGACGGCGCCGTCGGCGACCCCGGGTGCGAAGAAGGACTCGGTGAAGTTCTGCATGAACCACGTCGGACGGACCACGGTCACCGGCAGCCCGGCGGTGGCGACCGCCGCCTCGGCCTGCCGCAGCGGGTTGTCCGGCCCCGCGTCGACGCCGCGCGCCGACAGCAGCACCAGTCGCTGCACGCCCGCGTCCGCCGCCCGCCGGGCCAGGTCGGCGATGAGCGGCGGGTGGTCGGTGCGCAGGGCGGGCGGCACGACGTAGACCGCCGACGCACCGGCGAGGGCGGGGTCGTGCGTCGCCGGGTCGTCCCAGTCGAAGCGGACGGGTTCCACCGAGTCCGCGGCCGGCCCGGGCGTGCGGGCGGCGGCGCGGGCGGTGTGGCCCTGCGCGGTGAGCAGGTCGAGGACGCGGCGACCGGTCTTGCCGGTGCCGCCGAGGACGAGGAAGAGGCTCATGCGTCGATCACACGTTCCGGCCGTGGACGACGCCAGGGGTGATCGTGCCCTGTGCATGTGCGATCGTCTCGTCATGGACGTCCTCGCCGACCTGCTCGGCCGTGCCCGCGCGTCGGGCGCGCTGTTCGCCCGCACCGACCTGCACGGCGCGGGCGGCATCGTGCTGCCGGCCACGGCGCCGCTCAGCCTGCACGTCGTGAGCCGCGGACGGCTCCACCTGGTCGCCGAGGAGGCGGTCACCTGCCTGGAGGAGGGCGATGTCGTGCTCGTGCGGCAGCCGACCGTCGTCTCGCTGCTGGCGGCCGAGCGGGAGCCGGCCGAGCCCCTCGCCGCGCTGCTGGCCCGTCCCGGGGCTCCGCCGCCCGGGCCGGGGGTGCGCCACCTCGTGCTGCCGGGGCAGGGGCCGCCGGCCACCCTGCTGTGCGGGGCCTACGCGCTGGCCGGCTCGGTGTGCGACCGGCTGCTCGTCGCGCTGCCCCCGGTGGTGCACGTGCGGGCCGAGGGCCGGCTCGGCCGCGTGGTGCAGCTGCTCGTCGAGGAGCTGGACGCCGACGAGCCCGGGCAGCAGACGGCCCTGGACCGGCTGCTCGACCTGCTGCTGGTGCACGTCCTGCGCGCGCACTTCGCCGAGCGTCCGGCGCCCCGCTGGTACGCCGGCATGGCCGACCCGGTCGTCGGTCGAGCGCTGCGCGCGGTGCACGCCGACCCGGCCCGGGCGTGGACCGTCGAGGGCCTCGCGCGCCTGGCCGGGCTGTCGCGCGCGGCGTTCGCCCGCCGCTTCACCGCGCTGGTCGGCGAGCCGCCGCTGGCCTACGTGACCGGCTGGCGGATGGCTCTCGCGCAGGACGCCCTGCGGCGTGAGGGCAGCACCCTGGCCGCGGTGGCCCGCGAGGTCGGCTACGGCAGCGAGTTCGCGCTGTCGGCCGCGTTCACCCGACACGTCGGCGAACCGCCGAGCCGGTGGCGGGCCAAGGCCCGCGCCGCGGGCTGACGGGCGTCGGGGGCCGCTCAGGCCTGCGCGTCGGCGTCGGCGAGCCCGGCGTGCCGCTCGCGCAGCTCGCGCTTGAGGATCTTGCCGCTCGGGTTCTTCGGCAGGCTGTCGGCGAGGACGACGTACTTGGGTCGCTTGTAGCCGGCCAGGTGGTCGCGCACGTGCGCCCGGACGTGGTCGACGTCGAGCCGGGCACCCGGCTTGGGCACGACCACGGCCGTGACGGCCTCGATCCAGTGGGGGTGGCGGATGCCGAACACCGCCACCTCCGCGACGCCGTCGAGCGCGTAGATGGTCTCCTCGACCTCGCGGCTGGCGACGTTCTCCCCACCTGTCTTGATCATGTCCTTCTTGCGGTCGACCACCGACAGGTAGCCGTCCTCGGTCATGACGCCCAGGTCACCGGAGTGGAACCAGCCGTTGCGGAAGGCGGCGGCCGTCTTGTCCTCGTCCCGGTAGTAGCCCAGCGCCGCGTGCGGACTGCGGTGGACGATCTCCCCGACCTGACCCGGCGCGACCGGCGAGTCGTCGTCGTCCACGCAGCGGGTCTCGACGTTGACGGCGGCGCGCCCGGCGGAGCCGGCTCGGGCCAGCTGCTCGTGCGGTCGCAGGATGGTGGCCAGCGGCGCCATCTCGGTCTGGCCGTAGAAGTTCCACAGCCGCACGTCGGGGAGCCGCTGCTGCAGCTCGCGCAGGACCTCCACCGGCATGGCGGAGGCGCCGTAGTAGCCCTTGCGCAACGACGACAGGTCGCGGCGGTCGAAGTCGGGGCAGCGCAGCAGCGAGATCCACACGGTGGGCGGGCAGAACAGCTTCGTGACGCCCTCCCGCTCGACCGTCTCCAGCAGGGCGACGGGGTCCGGTCCGGGCAGGATGACGCTGGTCGCCCCGAGGTAGACGTCGACGCTGAAGAAGCAGTCGAGCTGGGCGCAGTGGTACATCGGCAGGGCGTGCGCCTCGACGTCGTCGCCGTCCATGCCGCCGTCGAGCGCGCAGCTGACGTACTGCGCGACGAGCGAGCGGCTGGACAGCATCACCCCCTTCGGACGCGACTCCGTGCCGGAGGTGTACATCAGGCGCAGCGGGTCGTCGTCGCCGACGGACACGTCCGGGTCGGAGGCGTCGCCCGAGGCGATCCAGCCGTCGACGTCCTCCCACCCGTCCTGCGCGGCCGTGCCGTGCAGCCCGATCCACCCGCGCAGGCCGTCCGGGCGGCCGGCGGCGGCGAGGGCGGCCACCGCCGTCGCGGCCAGGGCGTCCTCCACGATCACGCCGGACGCGTCGGAGTGCTCGAGGATGAAGCCGACCTCCTCGGGGCCCAGCATGAAGTTGACGGGTACGAGCACCACGCCGATCTTCGCGGTGGCGAAGGCGAGCACCGCGTACTGCCAGCAGTTGTGCGACAGCAGGGCCAGCCGGTCACCCTTGGCCAGGCCCCGGGCCGACAGCGCGTTGGCCACCCGGTTGGCCGCCGCGTCGAACTCGGCGAAGGTGGCGCGCCGCGCGCCGTCGACGACAGCGAGCTTGTCCGGGTAGCGCAGCGCGGTGCGGCGCAGCAGGTCCCCCACCGAGTGCTGCCGTGCACGGGCGATCGACGCGGCGGTCGCGGGGGTGAAGGACGTGAGGGAGCTCATGCCGCGAGCATCCCCCTCGCTCACGGCGCCGTCGAGGAGTCCGCGGTCCCTGCGGCACTGGGGAACGCCGGCGGGCGCTTGGCGAGGAACGCCGCGACCCCCTCGCGCCCGTCGGGGCCTGCTGCGCACGCCCGGACCGACAGGGTCTCGCGCCGCAGCGCCCCCTCCTCCCACGGCACCGCCACCTCGCGCAGCAGGCGCTTCGCGGCGACCTGGGCCGTGCGCGACCCGGCGAGCAGCGTCGTCACGACGCGGTCGACCGCGGCGTCGAGCTCGTCGTCGGGGTGGACCTCGGCGACGAGTCCGGCGGCCCGGGCCTGCTCGGCGGTCAGGACCGGGTTGAGCAGCGCCAGGTGCAGGGTCCGGTGCAGCCCGAGCGAGGCCGTGAGCAGCGAGCTGCCACCGTCCGGCGAGAAGCCGATCCTGGTGTAGGCCAGGGTGAACCGGGCCGAGGCGCCGGCCAGGACGAGGTCGGCGGCAGCGGCGAGCGGCACGCCCGCGCCCGCTGCTGTCCCGTGCACCGCCGAGACGACGACGGCGTCCATGCGGTGCAGGTCGCTGACGGTGCGGTGCAGCGTCTCGGCGAGGTCGTCGACCAGCTGCTCGGGGTCGTCGGCCGACGCGAACGCACCGACGTCGCCTCCGAAGCTGAACGCCCGGCCCTCCCCCCGCAGCACCACGACCCGGGCGTCGTCGGCCCGGGCCCGGCGCACGGCCTGCAGCAGGTCGGTCGCCGTCGGCGGGTCCAGCGGGTTGCCGCGGTCGGCGGCGGTGAGCGTGATGCGCGCGGCGCCGCCGTCGAGCTCGTAGCGCACGAGCGCGCTTCCGCTCACTGGACGACCCGGCCGGGCGGCAGCACCGGCGTCCGGCCGAGCTCGGCCTTGGCGATCGAGCGCAGGTGCACCTCGTCCGGGCCGTCGAACAAGCGCATGGCACGGTGCCAGCCGTACATGACGGGAAGGGGCGAGACGTCGGTCACGCCCGCGCCGCCGTGCACCTGGATCGCCCGGTCGATGACGGCGGTGGCGGCGCGCGGCACGGCGACCTTCGCGAGTGCCACGAGGGTGCGGGCGGCCTTGTTGCCCTCGGTGTCGATGACCTGGCAGGCGCGGTGGCACAGCAGCCGCGCCTGCTCGATCTCCAGGCGCGACTCGGCGATGTGCGACTGGACGACGCCCTGGTCGGCCAGCGGCCCGCCGAAGGCCACCCGGTCCTGGGCACGCTGCACCAGCAGGGCCAGCGCGCGCTCGGCGGCGCCGAGCGCGCGCATGCAGTGGTGGATGCGGCCGGGGCCGAGACGTGCCTGGGCAGCGGCGAAACCGCCGCCCTCCTCACCGACCACGTTCGTGACGGGCACCCGGACGCCGTCGAAGCGCACCTCGGCGTGCCCGTGCTGGTCGGAGTGGCCGAACACCGGCAGGTCGCGGACCACGGTGACCCCGGGGGTGTCCCGGGGGACGATGACCATGGTCTGCTGCCGGTGCGTCGGCGCCGCAGGGTCGGTCTTGCCCATGACGATCAGCACGGCGCAGCGGGGGTCCATCGCCCCGCTGGTCCACCACTTGCGGCCCGAGATGACGTAGTCGTCGCCGTCGCGCTCGATGCGGGTCGCGATGTTGGTCGCGTCGCTGCTCGCGACGTCGGGCTCGGTCATCGCGAACGCCGAGCGGATGTGGCCGGCGAGCAGCGGCTCGAGCCACTCGCTCCTCTGCTGGGCCGTCCCGAGCAGGTGCAGCAGCTCCATGTTGCCGGTGTCCGGGGCCTGGCCGTTGATCGCCTCGGGCGCCAGGTCGTTGCTCCACCCCGACAGCTCGGCGATGGGGGCGTACTCCAGCTGCGTCAGCCCGGACTCCGACGGCAGGAACAGGTTCCACAGCCCCAGGTCCTGCGCGGTCTTCTTGAGCTGCTCGACCACGGGCGGGACGACGTGGTCACCCGGCCCCGCCTGCTGCCGGTGAGCGAGGTAGTCGGCCTCCGCCGGCAGGACGTGCTCGCGCATGAAGGCCAGCATGCGTTCGTGCAGCTCGGCCGCACGGGCTGACGGCGCGGCGAGGGCGGGATCGGTCACGGTGTCCTCCGGGACGGGTGGTCAGGCTGGGACGTCATGGGAGCGGAGCTGCCAGTGCAGCGTGACCTCGCTCGACCAGGGGCGGGACGAGCTCGCCGAGGCGCTCGAAGCCCTCGCCGACCGTCAGTCCCTGACGGCTGCGGTAGTGGATGCCCTCGAAGATCGCCGCGATCTTGAAGAACGCGAACGCGAGGTACCAGGGCAGCGGGTCGAGGTCCAGCGCGCTGTGCCGGGCGTACGCCTCGAGCAGGTGCGCGCGGCCCGGGTAGCCGGGGACCTCCGCGGGCACCGCGGCGACCGGGCTGTCCAGTCCGGCCATCCCGTCCCACCACACGACCGTCGAGGCGACGTCGGCGAGCGGGTCGCCGAGGGTGGCCATCTCCCAGTCGAGGACGGCCACGACGTGCCCGTGCGCCGGGTCGACGACGACGTTGTCGAGGCGGTAGTCGCCGTGCACGATCGCGGCGGCCGAGCTGACCGGCAGGTCCCGGCCGAGCCGGTCGGCGAGCCGGGCCAGCTCGGGCAGGTCGCGGCTGTGCGAGGCCTCGAGCTGACGTGACCAGCGCCGCAGCTGCCGCTCGAGGTAGCCCGCGGGACGTCCGAGGTCGCCGAGACCGACCTGCTCGGGGTCGAGGCGGTGCAGGCGGGCGAGCACGTCGACCAGCTCGTCGGCCAGCGCCGTGGCGGCCGCCCCGTCGAGCCGCTCGAGCTGCTGGCGCTCGCGCAGGACCAGCCCGTCGGCGAACTCCATGACGTAGAACGGCGCGCCGATGACCTCCGGACCGGCCAGCAGCAGCGGCCGGGGCACCGGCAGGTCCGTCGGTGCCAGGGCGGCGAGCAGCCGGTGCTCGCGACCCATGTCGTGGGCGGTCTCGAGCACGTGGCCGAGCGGCGGGCGGCGCAGGACCCAGCGCGACGTGCCGTCGGTGAGCACGTAGGTCAGGTTGGAGCGCCCACCCGCGACGAGGGTGGCCGACAACGGTCCGCGCAGCAGTCCCGGCAGCGCCGAGCGCAGGTGATCGTCGAGCGGCCCCAGCGGGAGGCCGGGCGGACCGGCGGACGTGGCCATCTGTCTCCCCTCCGTGCGGAGCGCCTCCAGCACCGCGTGCAGCGTCGTGCGCGGCCACCCCGTCAGCCGACGAGGACGACCTCCTCGACGAAGGCGGTGGGGAGCCGCCCGGCGTCGGCGAAGTTGCCCACGTCGGCCACCGCGGCGGCGAAGGCCGGCGAGGCCGCCGCGGCGCCGAAGGCCGCGGCGTCGGCGAAGCTCAGGCTGGCGACGCCGAGGAAGGGCGGCGCGCCGTCCGGGGCGCCGACGGCGTGCTGCTGCACGTAGCGCTCGACACCGGGCACCTCGCGCACCAGCGGCCCGTGCGTCTCGCGCCAGTAGCGCAGCGCCTCGCCGCGGTCCAGGCCGTCCTTCTCGTACAGCACGAACGTGACGGTGAACACGGCTGTCTCAGCTCTCGTTGGGGACGAGGACACCGCGGCCGATCATGCGGCCCTCGTCCAGCGCGTGCAGGGCCTCGTTGACGCCCTCGAGCGGGAAGGTGGTCGTCGTCAGCCGGACCGCTCCGCGGGCGGCGAGCGCCACCAGCTCGACCAGCTCGTTGTAGGTGCCGCAGATGTTGCCGACGAAGCTCGTCTCGGGGAACAGCGCCTGGCTGAGGATCTCGACCTCGAGCGTGCCGCCGTAGCCGACCAGGAAGTCGACGCCGTTGTGGGCCAGCAGCTCGACGCCGTCCTTCTCGGCGCCGCCCTCGCCGACGTAGTCGATGACCACCTCGGCGCCGAGGCCGTCGGTCAGGTCCTTGACCGCCGCCACGTGGGAGCGGTCCTCCTCGGCGCGCACGACGTGGTCCGCTCCCCAGCCGCGCGCGTGCTCGAGCGCCTCGGGACTGCGGTCCACGACGATGATCTCGGTCTGCGACAGCGCCCGCAGCGCCTGGATGCCGATGTGGCCCAGGCCGCCTGCCCCGAGCACGACGGTCCGGGTGCCGGGAACGGCGAGCGGCAGGGCCTTGCGCACGGCTCGGTAGGCGGTCAGGCCCGCGTCCCCGAGGGGCGCCACCTCGACCGGTGTGAGACCGCCCTTGATCGGCACGACCGCGCGGGCGTTGGTCTTGACGAGCTCGGCGAAGCCGCCGGGGGCGAACAGCCCGGGGAAGGTGCCTGCGACGCAGTGCATGTCGTCGCCGGCGCGGCAGGCCTTGCAGTAGCCGCACGTCGCCAGCGGGTGGAGCAGGACGGCGTCCCCGACGGCGATGTGCCCGACGCCGTCGCCCACCTCCGCCACCCAGCCGGCCGTCTCGTGCCCGCACACGAAGGGCAGGTCGATGCCGGCCGCCTTCTGCGCGGCGTCGAACTGGCCGTCCCACATGTGGATGTCGGTGCGGCAGAAGCCCGCCGCGCCGACCCGCACGATGACGTCGTTCGGGGAGGTGATGGTCGGCTCCGGCACCTCGCCGAGAGCGAAGTCCTCCCGGTACTGCGTGAGCAGGGCGGCTCTCATGGACGCGTCTCTCTCTCGGGCGGCTGCACGGACTCAGCCGCGCAGCTCGCGGCGCAGGATCTTGCCGGTGACGGTCTTCGGCAGCTCGTCGATCACTTCCACCTGCCGGGGGTACTTGTAGGCCGCCATGCGCTCCTTGCAGTGCGCGATCAGCTCCTCCGGCGTCACGGACGTGCCCGGCTTCACGCTGACGAAGGCCTTGACCGTCTCGCCACGCTTCTCGTCCGGCACGCCCACCACCGCCGACTCGCGCACCGCCGGGTGCTCGGCGAGGACGTCCTCGACCTCGCGCGGCCACACCTTGTAGCCGGAGGCGTTGATCATGTCCTTCTTGCGGTTGACGATGAAGATCCAGCCCTCGGGGTTCATGAAGCCGACGTCGCCGCTCTTGAGCGCCCCGCCCGGCAGGTTGGCCGCCGTCTCGTCGGGCTTGCCCCAGTAGCCGGCGACGACCTGCGGGCCGTCGGCGACGATCTCGCCGACCTCCCCGAGCGGCAGGTCGGTGCCGTCCTCGCCCTGGATGCGGACGATCGTGCTGGGGACGGGGACCCCGACGGACAGGGCCCCGGAGGTCGGGTCGACCGGTGACGGGGAGCCGAACGGCGTCAGCGTCATCGGGCTGGTCGTCTCGGTGAGCCCGTACGCGTTGTGCACCTGGGTGCCGGTGGCCTCGAGGAACCGCCGCTCCGCGGTCGGCGAGATCGCCGCGCCGCCGGAGTAGACGGACGTGAAGGACGAGAAGTGGTCCTTCGTGAACTGCGGTGAGCCCAGCAGCGCGTTCAGCGCCGTGATCGCCCCGATGGTGCACGTCGGGCGGTGCTCGAGCAGGGCGTCGAGCACCACCTGCGGCTCGAAGCGGTAGGCCAGCACCAGCGGCAGCGGCGCGAGGAAGCTCACTGCGATGTGGCCGATCAGCCCGGTGATGTGGAACAGCGGCGCGACCCCGAACACCGACCCGCCGGCCCGGAAGCGGGCCCAGTCGCGGTAGAGCTGCGCCGTGAACACCACGTTGCGGTGGGTGTTCATCGCTCCCTTCGGCACCCCGGTCGTGCCGGAGGTGTAGGTGAGGAACGCGACGTCGTCGGCCGCCAGCTCGACCGGCGGCGGGACCTGGCCCCGGTGCTGGGCGATCAGCCCGGCCAGGTCGGTGGTCCCCTCGTGCCGCTGCCGGGTGATGCCCGAGAACAGCCGCTCGTCGTTGCGGGTCTGGTGCTCCAGCTCGCTGGTGGTCAGCACGAGCTCGACCCCGGTGTCGGGCACGACGTCGCGGGCGACGTCGTCGTACAGCGTCTCGAGCGACACCAGCACCTTCGCCCCGGAGTCCTCGAGCAGGTACGACAGCTCCCGGGTGCGGCTCATCGGGTTGATGGAGACCATCACCCCGCCGGCCTTCCACGTGCCGACCATGCAGACGAGGAACTGCGGCACGTTCTGCAGGTAGACCGCGAGCCGGTCGCCGCGCACGAACCCGTGGGCGAGCAGGGCGCTGGCGAGCGCGTCGCTCTGCTCGTCGAGCTCCCGCCGCGTCAGGACGCCGTCGAAGTACCGGACGGCGTCACCGGTCGGGTCGGCCGACACGCCCGCCCTGAACATCGTCAGCGCGTCGGTGTGCTCGGGCTGCACGTCGGCGGGCGAGTCGCCGTACAGGCCCAGCCAGGGACGGTCGTCGTACGCGCTCATGCGGACCTACTTGATCGCGAGGGGGTTGACGGGGGAGCCGCTGCCCTTGGCCACCTTCAGTGGCGCTGCGGCGTAGAAGAACTCGTACTGTCCGTCGCCGGCGCAGTCCTCGGCCAGCTGCTCGAGGTCGGCGATCTCGGTGAGCGTGACCCCGAGGTTGCGCATGAGCGCGTTGTGCAGCACCAGCGCCACGCCGTTGTTGGGGTCGAACGTCACCTCGTTGGCGATGGTGTCGGTGACCAGGTTCGGGATCTCCATGTCCTGGAACCACTGCACGAGCTCGGGGCTGTAGACCAGGCCCGGCTCGTTGAAGCCCTCGTAGAACGCCTCGCCCTGCTCGAAGAACAGCTGCAGGAAGTTGGTGCGGACCACCAGGACGTCCCGCTTGCGGATCTCGACGCCCTGCGCCTGCGCGCAGGCCAGCAGGTCCTCGTGGCTGAAGGTCTCGCCCTTGTCGAGGGTGGGCTTGCCGCGGAAGCGCGCCATGTCGAGCAGGACAGCCCTGCCGACGACCCCCCGCTGGGCGATGGGCTCGACGCTGGCCTTCTCCATGCCGCCGATGGTCGTGCGGGCGTCGTAGCCGTTCCACAGCTTGCCGTCGAACCAGACGTGGCCCAGTCCGTCGTACTGCGTCGAGCCTTGGAGGAAGGCGTTGATCTTGTCGTCGGCGTAGTGGAGCCCGCCGGGGAACGACGGCCCGCCGGCGCCCTCGTCCCAGGCGGACTCGTCGAGGATCTGGGTCCGCTCCGCCGGAGTGCGGCCGGGCCAGACCGGGTCGCCCTTCGGGTCGCCGATGAGCCGCTGCAGGGTGAAGACCTTGCCCGACCGGATCAGGCCGGCTGCCGCGAGGACCTCCTGCGGGCCGAGGTAGTTGAGCGAGCCGACCTCGTCGTCCGGCCCCCACTTCCCCCAGTTGCTGGGGGCGTCCTTGAGGACCTCTCCGAGCGGGGGAACGGCGGCTTCGGTCATGGGCCCTCCTGGGCGGGGTGGCGGCGCCGACGGCGCCGGGCGGGTGGGGACGGTGCTCGGACTGCTGAGGATGGTGCGTGGTGCGTGGTGCGGGGACGGGTCGGGTGGGGGTCCCGGTCCTCAGTCGCGCGGCGGGAGGACCTTGCGCTGCTGCAGCACCCGGATCCAGTGCCGGAACGACTGCTCGGTGTCCATCACCTCGCAGAAGCCGTGCTCCTTGATCTTGACGGTGCTGACGAAGGCGAGGGGCGGGTTCTCGGTGGCGCCGTAGAGGAAGCAGAAGTCGGCGTAGAAGTGCGACTCGCCCAGCAGCTCCGGCATGCTCACCGGGCGCAGCCCCTGCTCGGCCACGATGCGGTCCCAGACGTCGGCCTTCGCAGGCAGGAACTCCGCCATGCTCAGCGGCTCGTCAGGACCCGTCTCGACCCCGAGCTCCTCCGCGAGCGCCGGCCACAGGTCGTGCCACTCGAAGACCTCGCCGTTGGTGAGGTTGTAGTGCTGGCCGTGCGCCCGGGGCTCCGTCGCCGCCCAGCGGATGGCGCTCGCGACGATCCGGGTGTCGACCGCCTCCCACACGAACGGCGGACCGCCCGGGAAGGAGAAGGGTCGGCCCTCCGCCTTGCAGATGGCGGCGTAGGCGCCGATGACGGGCGGGAGGTTCATGACGACGCCGTAGCTGGGCCCGACGACGAGCTGCGGCCGGAAGATCGTGTAGCGCAGGCCCCGCTCGGCGGCCTTCGCCGTGAGGTAGTCCTCCTGCAGCCAGTAGAAGTTCTCGTGCTCGTCACGCGGGAAGCGCTCGCGCGCCGGAACGCGCATGGGGTGCACGTGGATGCCGTACGCCTTGGTGCCCTGCAGGAGCGTGACGTGCTCGAGGGCGTCGTCCCCGGACAGCGGCTCGACCAGGTTGCGCAGCATCTGCAGGTTGGTCTGCATCTGGTCCTGCTGGGTCCAGCCGGCGATCAGGCCGGGCTTCTCGTAGACCGCGGTGTAGACCAGGTGGGTCACGTCGGTGATCCCGCGGAAGGCCTGCGTGCACGCGGCCTCGTCCTGCAGGTCCACGGCGAGGTGGCGGAAGGGCTTGTCGCTGAAGACCTCCGGCTTGCGGCGCGACACCGCGACGACGTCCCAGCCGTCGTCGAGGAAGCGGTCGACCACGGCCGCCCCGACCAGACCGCTCGCTCCGGCGACCAGCACGGTGTCGGGCATGCGGCAGCTCCTGACCGGGAAGGGGCACGGGGCAGCGGACCGGCGGCTCACAGGGGTGAGGTGAACGAGCGCTCGGCCTGGCTGTGGCGTGCCTCACACTCTCCGACCGCCGCAATCCGTGTCAAGACCCGCACGGAGACGGTCTTGTTCAGCTTTGCTGAACACGCTGCGTGTGCCCGGGCAGCAGGCGGGTACGCCGCGTGACGACTCCCGCGCAGGGCGCCGAGCCGCAGCGGGTCGGACCCGAGGCAGGCGGCGTGTCCCGTGCACACGACCAGGCACCCTCCTCACCACCGGAGCTCGGACGGCGGGTCCGCGACCTGCGGACGGCTCGAGGGCTGACGCTGCGCGAGCTCGCCGAACGGCTGCACGTCAGCCCGGCGACGATGAGCGCCGTCGAGAACGGCCGGACCGGCGTCTCGGCCCAGCGCGTCGCGCGTCTCGCCGAAGAGCTCGGCGTGCCGGTGCAGCGCCTGTTCGGCGCGCCCGACACCGAGGCCGCCCCCGTCGGCATCTCCGTCGGGTCGGCCCCCGGCGCCCGGGACGCCCGGCCCGGGCCGTCCGGTGCCGACTGGCGCGCCTTCCCTGCTCTGCGGATGGACCAGGCGCTGCGCGGCGCCCTGTCGGCCTTCCTCGAGTTCGGCTACCACGGGGCGACCATGCGGGCGATCGCGGAGCGGGCGAACATCTCCGTCGCCGGGCTCTACCACTACTACCCGAGCAAGCACGACATGCTGGTGGCCCTGCTCGACCTGACCATGTCCGACCTGATCGCGCGCTCCTGCGCCGCGCGGGACGGGGGAGGCGACCCCGTCGAGCGCTTCGCCCTGCTCGTCGAGTGCCTGGCGCTGTTCCACACCCATCGGCGCGAGCTCGGCTTCGTCGGCGCGAGCGAGATGCGCAGCCTGTCGCCCGAGTCCCGGCACCGCGTCGCCGCCGCGCGCCGGGAGATGCAGCGCATGGTCGACCAGGAGGTCGAGGCCGCCGTCCGGCTCGGTGAGTTCCGGACCACCCGGCCGAAGGAGGCGGCGCGCGCCGTCGTCACGATGTGCACCGCCCTGCCGCAGTGGTTCCAGGCCAGCGGGCCGGCGTCGGCCGAGCAGGTCGCGGCGCAGTACGTCGACTTCGCGCTCGGCCTGGTCCGGTCCGTGGCCGCGCCGCCGGGCGCGCGGTGACCGGCGCCTGACGGTCAGCGCAGGCCGAGGACGTGCAGCGGGCCCTCGTCAGCCTGGCAGTGCTGTTCCGCCTGTGCCGGGGGCAGTGGCCGGGAGGCAGCGGACCGCTGGCCGGCTCAGGCGCCCAGCGGGTGCACGGCCCCGTCGGCGGTGCGGGCGTGCAGCCCGCCCTCGTCGGCGGGGCGCCCGCACTCGGCGCAGACCAGCACCGGCACCAGCGGATGGCCCGGCTCGCCGTGCTCGAGCACCACGGGCACCTGGTCGTTGGCCCAGCGGTCGCCCCACCGCAGCAGCACCACGAGCACCGGCGCCAGCTCCTGGCCGGCCTCGCTGAGGTGGTACTCCCAGCGAGGCGGACGCTGCGAGTACAGCCGCCTGTCGACGACGCCCGCCTCGACCAGCCGCTTCAGCCGGGCAGCGAGGACGTCGGTCGCGGCGCCGGTGCCGCGGGCGATCTCGCCGTAGCGGTGCGCGCCGTACAGCAGCTCGCGCACCACGAGCAGCGACCACCGGTCCCCGACCACGGCGAGAGCGGCCGCGATCGAGCACCCCGCGCGGGGCGGTCCTTCCTGCGAGACGTCCACCCGTCCATCTTGCCACTTGGCAAGACCAAGCAACACCCCGTACGGTGCGAGCCGCTTGGAGATGCCAAGCAACCCTGACCCAGGAGTGCCCATGGCCCGCAGCTCCCGCGGCCCGGCTCTTGCCGTGCTGTGCCTGTCCGCCTTCGTCGTCAACGTCGACACCACGATCGTCAACATCACGCTGCCGACGCTGGTCAGCGAGCTCGGTGCGAGCACCCGCGACCTGCAGTGGGTGGTCGACTCCTACCTGCTGGTGTTCGCCGCGCTGGTGCTGGCCGGCGGAGCGCTGTCGGACCGTCTGGGACGACGCCGGGTGCTCCTGGTCGGCCTCGTGCTGTTCGGCATCGGCAACGCGCTGTCCGGGCTGTCCGACTCGACCGGCGAGCTCATCGCGTCCCGGGCCTTCACCGGCCTGGGCGCCGCGGCGGTCTTCCCCACCACCCTGTCGCTGATCACCACGCTGTTCGTCGAGCGCCGGGAGCGGGCCGCCGCGATCGGTGTCTGGGGAGGTGTGACCGGTCTGGCGGTCGCACTGGGCCCGATCACCGGCGGTGCACTGCTCGAGGCGTTCTGGTGGGGATCCACCTTCTGGGTCAAGGTGCCCGTCGCGCTGCTGGCCCTGGTCACGGTCGCGCTCGTGGTCCCCGAGTCACGGCGGCAGTCGTCCGGCCGCTTCGACGTGGCCGGGCTGCTGCTGAGCTCGACGGCGCTGGCGGCGCTCGTCTACACCGTCATCGAGGCCCCGATCGAGGGGTGGTCGGCCGGACCGACGCTGGCCGGCTTCGCCGTCGCCGCCGGCCTGGCCGCCGCGTTCGTGGCGGCCGAGCGCCGGGCCGAGGACCCGCTGCTCGACCTCGCGCTGTTCGGCGACCGTCGCTTCACCGCCGCCAGCGCCGCCATCACCGTGGCCTTCTTCGCGCTGTTCGGCTTCATCTTCCTCATCACGCAGTACTTCCAGTTCCTGCGCGGCTACAGCGCCCTGGAGTCCGGGCTGCGGATCCTGCCCGTCGCGCTGTGCGTCGCCCTCGGCTCGGTCGGCGGCTCGCTGCTGGTCACCCGGCTGGGCAACAAGGCCGTCGTCACCACCGGCATGCTGCTCCTCACGGCTGCCTACGGCTGGATCTCCACCCTGAGCCTGACCACCGAGTACACCGAGATCGTCGGCCAGATGGTCCTGCTCGGCCTGGGGATGGGCCTGACGTCGGCACCGGCGACGGAGTCGGTCATGGGCGCGGTGACCGACGGGCGGGCCGGCATCGGCTCGGCGGTCAACGACGCCGCCCGCGAGGTCGGCGGCACGCTCGGCGTCGCCGTCATCGGCAGCGTGTTCGCCTCGCTGTACGCCGCCCGGCTCGACGACGCCGGGCTGCCCGGGCCGCTGCGCGCCGCGGCCGGCGACTCGGTCGGTGCGGCCCTCGCCGTCGCCGCCCAGGCACCGGGAGCCGCCGGTGAGGCGGTGCGCGCCGCTGCGCAGACCGGCTTCCTCGACGGGCTGCAGGCCGGATGCCTGGTCGCCTCGGGCGTGGCCCTGGCCGGCGCCGTCCTCGCCGGACTCGCGCTGCCGGCGCGCCCGCCCGCGCAGCCGGCGCCGGACGTCGCGGTGCCGGTCCCTGCGTGAGCCCTCTGCGTGAGCCCGGGTCAGGCGAACCAGACGAACACCCCTGCCACCAGGAAGGCGCCCGCCCAGACGCGGTCGAGGTTGACCCAGGCGCTGCGCAGGACACGCAGCCCGACCACCTCGTAGACGACGACCGCGACGACGGCGCTGGTGACCAGCATCGCGAGCCCGTGCACGAGCGCCGCGGCCAGTGCCTGCTCGACCGGTCCGGCCAGTGCCTGCTCCAGGGTGTCGCTGGACGGGGCCGACACCAGGACAGGGGTGAGCATCAGGCCGGCCCCCGTCACGGTCGACATCAGGAACGACCACCAGGCCAGCTCCCAGCGGCTCAGCCGCATCCCGACCCAGGTGAAGTGCCGCGTGCGCAGCAGCAGGTACAGGCCGAACCCGGTGAGCCCCACGGCGAGCACGCCGACGACCACGGCGCGGGTCACCGCGGAGGAGAACACGGCGACGGCCACGGCCACCGGCGCCACGGCCAGCTCGTGCCCCAGGGCGATGGGCGGCAGCGCCCGCAGCAGGGCACCGCGGTCGCGCTCCTGCAGCCCGAACGACACGGCGAACAGCCAGCCCATCCCCGGGTTGAGGCCGTGGAAGGCCCCGAGCAGGACGACGGCCAGCCAGGCGCCGGCCGACAGCCCCGGGTGGAGCTCACCGCCGTGCGCGAGGACCTCCGTCACCAGCGCATGACCGCCGTCACGGGAAGCAGTAGGAGTCGCTCGAGGCGTCGCCGCCCTCCAGCCGGGTCTGGTGGACGCGGTTGCCCCGGAAGTCGTCGCCCGACGGGAAGAAGCGCGGGTCGAGCGTCATCCCGCCGTTCTCGACGTCGACGTCCGCCTTGATCATCCAGGCGTCGACACCGGCCGGGAAGAACTGGTCGTCCCACGCCCCGTACAGCGAGTTGGTCCAGTAGACCCGCTTGCCGTCGCGGCTCACCTCGACCATCTGCGGCGCCCCGCGCAGCGGCACGTCGGGCTGCGACGGGTGCGCCGCCCGCGCCGCGATGCCTCCTACGCGCACCGACCCCGTCTCGACCGGGTGGAACGGGTCCGAGACGTCGTACTGCTTGGCCTCACCGGTGCCGAAGCAGCTGACGTAGAGGTACTTGTCGTCGACCGACAGGTCGATGTCGGTGACCAGGGGGGGTACGGCTCCGAACGGCTTGAGCAGCTCGGGCAGGTCGTCGGGGTCGGCCGGCTCCGCCGGGATGGTGATGACCTGGGTCGCGGCGAAGCGGTCGCCGTCGCGGTGCCACAGCCAGACCGAGGCCGACAGGTCCTCGGTGCTCACCACGACGCCGACGAAGCCGTACTGCTTCGTCGGGTCGTGCGCGGGACGCAGCTCGAGCGCCATCTGGTGCTGGGCTCCCAGGTCGATCTCCTGCAGGTGCTTGCCGGTGCGCAGGTCGAAGAAGTGGATGCTGTGGCCGTACTTCTGCCCCAGCAGCAGCTCGCCGACGAGCCCGTCCTCGATCATCGCCGGGGTGCCCCACTCGCTCGTCACGACGACGTCGTGGTTGAGGTGCCACCAGAAGTCGTAGGCGAGGAACTGCGGCCCGCGGTCCTTCTCCCAGGCGCCGATCACCTCGAAGGTGTCGTGGTCGAGCAGGGCGATCCCGCCCGGCCCGTCGTCGCTGAACGCCGCGCCCAGGTTCGTGACGTAGATGCCCTCCGGTCCGCAGTGCGCGGTGTGCGGACGGCTGTAGCCGGTCTTGCGCTGGTACTCCTCCGGCTCGATGATCTTGGCGATCGCCGGGTTCAGCGGGTCGCTCTTGACGTCGACGAAGTGGATGCGGCTGGAGCGCAGCCCCAGCATGAGCAGGTAGCGGCGCTCGACGTGCGGGTGCGCGTTGCTCGGGCACAGCGCCGAGCTGCAGGCGTTCCAGCCGTGGTGGTGCAGCTCGTCACCGGTGTTCGGCATCGGGCACCAGCCCACCACCTGGCCGTACCGGGGGGAGGCGGCGTCGACGTCCACGACGGCGAGTGCGTCGGGCTGCGGCTCGCCCTGCCCGCGCCAGAACGTCGCGACGTAGGCGAGCCGCTCCGGAGGAGCCTCGGCCGCGAGGGTGGGCGAGGGGTAGAAGGTCGCGTCGGGCTTCCACTGCGTCCGCGGCACGTGCTCTCCCGGGGATGGACGCGGACGCGACCTCGCAGGCGCGCCGCTACGGCTGACAGGAGCCGCCATCCTGGCGTCGCGGGGGCGTGCGGCACAACCCGGTGGGCGGGCTCGTGCGGACCGCAGCCGGGCGCCGCGAGGTCGCCTGCCCGATCCCCTCACGGCCTGACGCAGGCTCACGCTCCGGCCGGCTGCGCCCTGATCCGCCGGGCCGGGAAGGTGGCCACGAGCAACCCCACGACGACGGCGGCGGCGACCGCCGGGAAGCCGAGCCCCTCGTAGACCGGCCCGAGCGCGGCGGTGGCGAGCGCCGCCGCCAGGTAGGTCGCACTGCTGTAGAGCGCCATCACCATGCCCCGGGCCGTACCGCCGTGCCGACTCAGCAGACCGACGAGCATCCCGAGGCCGCTGTGGTTCACCACACCCCAGAGCAGGCACAGCGCCAGCAGTGCCCACGGCAGGCCGGCGGCCGCAGGCAGCACCGCGTAGACGCCGACCAGCACGAGCACGGTCGGCAGGAGCAGGCGTGCGGGCCCGGTCCTGTCGACCCAGCCGTCCAGCAGACCGGCCACCCCGAAGCCGGCACCGTAGGCCAGCGAGACCAGTCCGGCCGTGCTCGCACCCGTGCCCTGCACCGCCCGCACGTGGTCGCCGAGATAGGCGTAGCTGCCGTAGAAGGCCGCCATGTAGGCCAGGACGACGAGCAGGAGAGGCCGGACTCCGGGTTGCGCCAGAGCGCTGCGCCAGCTCCCGGGTCGCGTGCTGCCGTGGCGCCCGGTCGGCAGCGCGCCGTACAGCACCGCCAGCGCCGCGGCGACGGCGGCGAGGACGAGGAACGGCGCCCGCCAGCCGGCGAGGTCTGCCAGCACCGCGGCCAGCGGAACGGCGGCGACCATGGCCACCGACCAGCCGACGAGCACCCGGCCCACGACGCGGGTCTCCTCGCCCGGTGGCGCGAGCTCGCCGGCCAGCGCGTAGGTCACCGGCAGCAGCACGCCGGCCGCCGCTCCTGCCAGCGCCTGCCCGACGGCCAGCACCTGCACCGAGGGGGCGCCGGCGCACAGGACGAGGGCGAGGGCGAGCACCCCTGCACTGGTCCGCAGCACCAGCCCGCGCGGCAGCGGGTCCAGACGGCGACCGAGCCCGACGGCGGCCACCGCCGCCGCCACTCCGTACGCCGCTGAGGCTCGACCGATGCTGGCCGGGCCGGTGTCCAGCGCCACCGCGACGTCGCTCAGCAACGGGGAGAGCAGCAGTGACTGCGCCCCGACCACCGCGACCCCGGTCAGCAGCAGCCCGACCGCGACGCCCGTCCGCTCGACCTCCGCCCGGCTCTCCACGACGACCAGCCTGCGCCGAACGAGGTACGGTCACACGCGGTTCTGCCCGAACGGAGCAGGTGCCGTACGCAGTTCGGATCGAACGCGCGGGAGGCGGCGGCGTGGACGCGACGGACCGAACGCTGTTAGGCCTCCTGCAGCAGGACGCCACCCGTTCCTACGCCGACCTCGGCCAGGCGGTGCACCTGTCCGCGCCGGCTGTCCACGAGCGGGTGCGCAAGCTGCGGCGCAGCGGCGCGATCCGGCGCACCACGGTCGAGGTGGACCCGGCGGCGCTCGGCCGCGTCCTGCTCGCCTTCGTCGAGATCGACACCGAAGGCTGGGTCAAGCAGCCCCTGGTCGACGCGGTGAGGGACGACCCGCGGGTGGAGGACCTGCACTCCATCGCGGGCGACACGCACTTCCTGGCCAAGGTGCGTGTCGCCGGCACGACCGATCTCGAAGACCTCCTGCACGACCTGTACCGGGTCCCGGGTGTGCGGAACACGCGCACGCACGTGGCGCTGCAGACCTACATCGAGCGCGCGCCCGGTGCGGGTGGGCCGCCGCCCCCTCGAGGTGACGCACCGACCTGAGGTCCTAGCCGCCGACCGGGCGGTCCGCCTTCTTCGCCGGGACGGTCCGCAGGAGCCGCCGGTTGGCGAACTCGAACATCGCCAGCTCGGAGAGCTCGCGGCCGTACCCGGAGCGCTTGATCCCGCCGAAGGGCAGCTCCGGTGAGGAGCCGGTCGGCTGGTTGATCCACACCATGCCGGCCTCGAGCCGCTCGGCCACGGCCCGCGCGCGGTCGAGGTCGCTGCTCATGACGGTGGCGCCCAGACCGAAGTCGCTGTCGTTGGCCAGCGCGACCGCCTCGTCGGCGTCCTTGACCTTGTAGACCACGGCGGCCGGACCGAACAGCTCCTCGCGGTAGGCCCGCATCTCCGGCGTGACGTCGGTGAGGATGGTGGCCTCGACGAACGCCCCCGGGTGGTCGGGCCGCCCGCCGCCGGCGACGACGGTGGCGCCCTTGTCGACGGCGTCCTGGATCTGCGCGTGCAGGTCCTGCGCGGCCCGCTCGCTCGACAGCGGGGCCAGCGAGGTGGAGGTGTCGGCCGGGTCGCCGGGGCTGAAGGTCGAGAACGCCTGCTTCAGGCCCTCGACGAAGGGCTCGTAGTGCTCCTCGGTCACGATGAGCCGCTTGGAGGCGGTGCAGGCCTGGCCGGTGTTCTGCATCCGGCCCATGGTCGCGGCCTTGACGGTCGCGGCGAGGTTGTCGACGTCGAGCACGATGAACGGGTCGCTGCCGCCGAGCTCGAGCACCGACTTCTTGAGGTGCTTGCCGGCCAGGGCACCGACGGCGCTGCCGGCCCGCTCGCTGCCGGTGAGCGTCACTCCCTGGACGCGCGGGTCGGCGATGACCTGCTCGACGTCGTCGATGCGCAGGAAGGTGTTGGTGAACACGCCCTCGGGCGCGCCGGCGTCGGTGAACAGCTGCTCGATCGCTCCCGCGCACTGCGGGGTGATCTCGGCGTGCTTGAGGATCACCGTGTTGCCGAGCACGAGGTTCGGGCCGGCGACGCGGACGACCTGGTAGAAGGGGTAGTTCCACGGCTCGATGGCCAGCAGCACGCCGATCGGCCTGGTCTCGATGACCGCCTCGCCCTTGCCCATCATCGGCGTCACGGACGTCGGCTCGAGGAACGACGGGCCGTTGTCGGCGTAGTACTTGAGGATCATCGAGCACAGGTACAGCTCGCCCGTCGCCTCCTCCTGGCGCTTGCCCATCTCCGTGGTGATGAGCGCCGCGAGGTCCGCCCGGCGCTCGTCCATGAGCTCGGCGGCGCGGCGGACGACGCCGGCCCGCTCCTCGACCGGACGCTGGCGCCACTGCTGGTAGGCGGCGTGCGCCCGCCCGACGATCCCGTCGATCTCGGCGGTCGGCGTGAAGTCGAACGCCTTCTCGGTCTCCCCCGTGAACGGGTTGACCGTCGCGTAGCGGCGCTCGGCCGAGTCGCTCGCGGTCTTGGGGTGCTCGTGGGGTGGGTTCTGCGTCGCAGTCACGCGCCTGGTCCTCGTCTTCCGTCGGGGTGGAGCTCCTCGCGGTCCCGGGTCCGGCGGCCCCTGGGTGCACGGTCCGAGCCGCGCCGCTCCGGGTGGTGTCGGTCGAGGACGGACCTGCCCCCATCCGCAGCTCGGTAGTCGCGGCGTCCGGGACGGAGGTCGACGGTGGGCGGGACCCGCGTCGCACCCCTGCGAGCGCGAGGTGTCGGGGCGGCCGCGGGCGTACGGCCGGACAGGGCCCGGCGGGACACAGCAGTCCCAAGGGCGAGACGATCCGGGGCACCGAGGCGCGCGACATCGTCCACGGCGGCGGCGGCAACGACACCATCTCCGGCCTGGGCGGTCACGACGTGCTCTGCGGCGGCCCCGGCGTCGACTCGATCCACGGCGGGACCGACACCGACATCATCCTCGGCGGCGACGGCGACGACGCCCTCGAGACCGGCTCGGGCCCGGACGACGTCGCCGACGGCGAGATCGGCAACGACCTGCTCTTCGGTGAGTCCCTCGGCGGGCGGCTGCTGGGCGGCCCTGGGAACGACCGGCTCGACGCGCAGGGGTCCGGCATGACGCTGACCGGCGGCTCGGAGAACGACACCCTCAACGGCAGCCGCTACGACGACGTGCTCGAGGGCCAGGGGGGCAACGACACGATCGACGGCGGCCTCGACGGTACGGACAAGATCTACGGCGGCGACGGCGTCGACACGATCGAGCTCGGTCGCGGCATCGGCGCGCACGCGTGGGGCGGCGCCGGCAACGACTTCATCAACAGCTCCGGCATGGGCCAGTTCGCCGAGGGCGAGGCGGGTGACGACACGCTCAACGCCGACGACCTGCACGTGTTCTTCTAGGGCGGCCCGGACGACGACAAGCCCTTCGGCAGTGTCATGGCCGACACGCTGCACGGAGACGGCGGCGACGACACCATCGGCGCCCTCGGCGGGAACGACGTCGACGTCCTCGGCGGTGACGGAGACGACCAGATCAACGGCGGCGAGGGCGTCAACACCGTCCGCGGCGGCGCGGGCAACGACACGCTGTCGACCGGTGCCGGCGGGGCCTCCAAGGCCTTCGGTGACGAGGGCATGGACATCCTGAACGGCGACGCGTACGGCGCGGACCTGCAGGGCGGGCCGGGCAACGACCAGCTGTTCGCCAAGAACGAGGACGTCCACATGTTCGGCGGCCCCGACGACGACGTCCTGCACGGCAGCCAGTACAAGGACAACATGAGCGGCGGCCTCGGCGACGACGTGCTGCTGCCCCTGGACGGCGACGACCGCGCCGTGACGAGCGACGACATCGGCATCCACGGCGGCGTCGGCGACGACCGCATCGAGGGCGGCGACGGCAACGACGTGCTGCACGGTGACGAGGGCGACGACACGCTGCTCACCGGCACGGGCACGGCCGACCAGGCGTACGGCGGCGGCGACGCGGACACCGTCACCGGCGAGTCCACCGGGGCGGTGCTGCACGGCGAGGCGGGCAACGACACGCTCAACGCCTCGAAGGCCGGCATCGTCATGCACGGCCAGGGCGGCGACGACCTGCTCAGCGGCGGGCTGTTCGACGACGAGGCGTACGGCGGCGACGGCAACGACACCTTCACGGGCGCCGCCGGTGCCGACCAGCTGTTCGGCGGCGAGGGCGACGACACCGTCAACGGTGACGACGGCAACGACAGCCTGTTCGGCGACACCGGCACCGACACCTGCTCCGGCGGGGCGGGCACCGACAGGTGCGACGGCAGCACGCCCGGCACCCCTACGCCGACCCCGGACGACCCCGACCTCTGCGACGACACCGTCGAGACTCAGGTGAACTGCCGCGGCGAGTCGGCGAACGCGTGGGACGGCATCGCCAACGGCACGCTCAGCTACGAGGGCATCACCGAGTCGTGGAAGGCGACCTCCGGGATGAACCTGTTCATCGACGGCGGCAGCACCAGGATCTACAGCGGCGACGCGGTCATCGACTGGTCGATCGCAGGCACCACGCCCCAGGGCTGCACCTACGACGGCTCGGCGACGGTGACCGGCACGGGCCAGGTCACGGTCTACGACTCGAGCAGCGAGTACACCCACGAGATCCGCAGCCCGTTCCAGACCGTGCCGGTGGAGGTCACCTGCCCGATCACCGGGACGACGACCGAGCAGATCCGTCCGCTCAACGCCGACGCGGCGAGCACCGGGCTGCTGGCTCAGCCCACCCCGCCGGGCACGCCCCTGACCTTCAGCGGCAACCGGGCCTACGACACCAACGGCGCGCGGTCGGTCTGGAACTGGACGGTGACCGGCACGTAGGCGAGGTCGGGTCCAGCTGACGTCGCAGTGGCGCGATCGACCGGGCGCGGCCCGGCCCGGCGTGCCGGTCGACGTGCGGATGTGCCGCCGGGCGGGCGGACGTCAGCTGGCTCAGCCGTTGGCGTCGGTGTGCACCAGGCGCAGCCAGCCGAGCGCCAGTGCGGCGCCGGCCCACACCAGCAGCACGGTCACCGAGGAGGTCGTCGTCATGCCGTCGACCTCACCGACCAGCAGGTACACCGCACCCGTGCCCGGAAGCCGCCTGGCGATGTCGTCCCCCCACTCCAGCGGGAGGTTCGGCAGCATGACCGGCAGCACGAGCATCACCAGGAAGACGGTCACCAGCACACCGGCCGTGCTCCTGAGCAGGAACCCGAGGCCGACACCCAGCGACGCGCCGGCGCCCACCACGAGCGCGACGGTGGCCAGCACGTCCGCACCGTCGGAGGGCAGCTCGAGCGCCCCCCGGGAGGCGGTGAGGGCGGTGAGCACCGCAGCCAGCGCCAGCAGCACGGCTGCGGTCGTCGCCACCGTCACCGCGAGGAGCGACCGCGCGAGCAGCAGCACCGTCCGGCGGGTCGTCCACTGCAGCGTCGGGACGATGCCACCTGTGGCGTAGTCGGAGGTGACCAGCGTCAGCGCCAGCGCGAGGAACGCGAACTGCCCCGGCAGCGTCGTGAACTCCGCGGCGATCCAGGCGGCGTCACCGGCGGCGTCCGGGTCCGAGGCGGCGCTGCTGCCTGCCGCCGCGGCGATGCCCACCATCACGACGGCGCCGGCGGCGAGGAACAGCCACGTGGTGCGGACCGTCCACAGTCGCGTCCACTCGGCAGCGCAGGTGCGAGCGAGCAGGCGCACGACCGACACGTCCGGGCGCTGAGGGCCGTCCGCCGTCACCGTCGCCGTCACCGTGCGACCTCCGTCGATGCCGGCACCAATGGCTGGGCGCCGCCGTGGAACTCGACGCTGCGGCCGGTGAGCTCGACGAACGCGTCCTCGAGCGACTGCCCGACCTCGGCCAGCTCGTGCACCGGCAGCCCGAGCGCGTGCGCGAGATCGCCGACCTCCACGCGCGTGGCCTGCACCTCCAGCGCCCCGTCGTCGGTCCTCCGGACGGACGTGCCCCGCTGGCGCAGCGCCACGAACAGCCCGTCCGGGTCAGGGGTCCGTACCCGTACGTGCGCACCGCCGAGACCACGGAGCACCTGATCGGTCGTGGCGTCGGCGATGAGCCGCCCCCGCCCGATGATGACCAGGCGGTCCGCGGTCTGCTGCACCTCGCTCATCAGGTGGCTCGAGTACAGGACGGTGCGGCCCTCGTCGGCGAGCTGGCGCAGCAGACCGCGAACCCAGCGGACTCCGTCGAGGTCCAGCCCGTTGACCGGCTCGTCGAACATGAGCACCTCCGGGTCGGCGAGCAGCGCGGTGGCGATGCCGAGCCGCTGACGCATCCCGAGCGAGTAGCCCTTCACACGACGACGGGCCGCCTTGCCGAGGCCGACCTGCTCGACGACCTCGTCGACCCGGCGCACGGGCAGGCCGGCCGTACGGGCGGCCACCCGCAGGTGGTCCCGACCGGAGCGGCCGGGGTGGACGGCCCCAGGATCGAGCAGCGCCCCCACCTGCTTGAGCGGCTCGTTGACCGTGGCCAGCTGGCGCCCGCCGACCAGAGCCGTCCCCGAGGTCGGTCGGTCGAGCCCCAGCACCATGCGCATGGTCGTGGACTTGCCGGCGCCGTTGGGCCCGAGGAAGCCGGTGACCACGCCCGGACGCACCTCGAAGGAGAGGTCGTCGACGGCGACGACGGCGCCGTAGCGCTTGGTCAGGCCACGGACCTCGATCACGGGACGGGACTCCGGTTCATGCCTCTGGAGCACCGCCCGGCGCGCGGATGTGACACCGGTGCACGCTCAGCAGCACCAGCGGACGACCTCGCGACCTGAGGACGAGATGGGGCCTTGCCGGTGCGCGTACCGTGGACTGCCTGGGCCGCCCTGCGAGGCGGTGTCGCGGCGTCGAGCTCACGGCGCTCCGGAACGAGGCGAACAGCTGTCTCTCCTGGCCTCGGTCCTCTTCGACCGGGTGACGCCGCGTCGACAGGCCCGACATGGACGACTCCCAGCACACCCAGCCGCAGGACGCCTTCGCCGAGCTGGCGAGGATCACCCTGGCGGACCACTCCGTGGACCGGGTCATGGAGAAGATCGCCGCGCTCGCCAAGAGCGCGCTGCAGCTGAACGGCGAGGTGTCGGTGACGCTCGTCGAGCGAGGGAAGGCCTCCACCATCGCGCAGACCGGCGCGCTCGCGCTCGACCTGGACGAGCGCCAGTACGAGCGCGGCTACGGGCCCTGCTTGGCCAGCATCGACGGCGGAGAGCCGCTGGTCGTGAAGGACATGCGCGACGAGCAGCGGTGGCCGGACTGGGCGACGGCCGCTGCGAGCCTGGGTGCAGGCAGCAGCATGAGCATCCCGGTGCCGCTGCAGCGCGAGGTCTCGGCGGCGCTCAACATCTACAGCACCGACCGGGACGCCTTCGACGACGCCGCTGTCGAGCTGGCGTCGACCTTCGCCGCCTATGCCGGGGTGGCACTCGCCAACATGCACCTCTACGCCGCGCAGGGCCAGGTCGCGGAGCAGCTGCAGACAGCCATGCAGTCCCGCGCCGTCATCGAACAGGCCAAGGGCATCTTGATGGGTCAGCGCAGGTGCAGCGCGCAGGAGGCCTTCGACCTGCTCGTCCGGCTCTCGCAGGACACCAACCGCAAGCTCCGCGACGTCGCAGGAGCCCTGGTGCAGGACGCGATCGGCGAGGCCGGCGACGGTCACGTCTGACTGACGTCCCGCTCGAGCCGGCAGGTGCTGACGCCCGTCAGGCAGGCGAGGACCTGCCGCGCTCCCTCCCCCGATCGTGGCCAGCCGAGCCGTCGACGACCCGCTGCGGCGCCTCGGCGGCCAGGCGGGCCCGGCGCCAGCCGCGCAGCGAGCTGATGACGGCCAGCTCCTCGGCGTCGTGCAGGTCCACCAGGTGCAGCACCCGTTCGCTGAGCAGCCCCTGCTCGAGCAGTCGGCCGCGTTCGACGCCCGGCAGGCAGCCGGAGGTCGTGGGTGGTGTGCACCAGCGACCGTCCACGCGGGCGGCGATGCTCGCGCGGGTCGTCTCCGTGACCTCGCCCTGGGCGTTCACCAGCACGACGTCGTCGACGTCGGGGTGCCGGGCGGCCCTGTCCTGGTAGACGGAGCGCTGCGTCGTCTTGTGCTGAAGCCACGGGCTGCTGGCGTCGACGGGGTCGTCGTCGACGGCGAGCCGGACGAGGTCGGGCACCCGGTCGAGCTCGCTGAGCTGGACCGTCGCCCTGCCGTCCCGGTCGAGCAGCAGACGGACCCGCGCCGTACGCCTCCGCCCCGCAACAGCAGCGTCCAGCTGCTGACGGACGTGGTCGGGGTCGAGGGAGAAGCCGAAGTAGTCGGCGGAGTCGGCGAGCCGCGCCAGGTGCCGGTCGCGGTTGCGCAGCCCGGCACCGGGCGCGTAGGCCATCGTCTCCAGGAGCTGGTGCTCGGCGACGTCGTGGGTCAGGACAGCTGCCTTGGCGTGCAGCTCGGCGCGTTCACGGCCGGGGTCGGAGGACCAGGTGATGCCACCACCCACCCCGTACTCGGCCACGCCCCGGCGCCGGTCGACGACGGCGGTGCGGATCGCGACGCTGAACCGGGCCCGCACCCGGGCGGTGGGCGGCGCGACCACGCCGATCGCGCCGCAGTACACCCCGCGACGGGTCGGCTCGAGCCGGTCGATGAGCTGCATGGTGCGGCGCTTGGGTGCGCCGGTGACGGAACCGCACGGGAACAGCGCGCGGAAGACGTCCAGCAGACCTGTCTCCGCCCGCGGCCGTGCGCTGATCTGTGACGTCAGCTGCCAGACCGTCGGATAGCGCTCCAGGCAGAACAGCTCGTCGACCGAGACGCTGCCCACCTGCGCGATCCGCCCGAGGTCGTTGCGCAGCAGATCGACGATCATCAGGTTCTCGGCGCGCTCCTTGCTGCTGGTGCGCAGCGCCCGGGCCTGCTCGACGTCCTCCGCGGTCGTGCGCCCCCGAGCCGCCGTGCCCTTCATCGGGCGGGTGCGGATCCGGTCGCCCACCCACTCGAAGAACAGCTCCGGGCTCGCGCTCGCCACCACCTGCTCACCCAGCTCGAGGTAGGCGTTGTAGGACCCGCGCTGCGCCAGCGCGAGCCTGCGGTAGAGCGCCTGCGGATCGCCCTCGACAGTGGCCCGGCACCGGTCGGTGAGGTTGACCTGGTAGGTCTCCCCCGCGGCGATGTGCTCCCGGACCCGGGCGACTGCGTCAGCGTGCTCGACGTCCGACCAGTCGAGGCGCCACTGCGAGAGGGCCACCGACGTGCTCCCGGTCCCCGACACGGGCGGGACCGGCGTCGGCTGCCCGCCCAGGCCGAAGCAGACCAGCGGCACAGCGCCGGCCTCCCACCGACCCGGCTGACCGGGTTGCAGCCCTGCGCCCGCCTCGTAGCTCACGTGGCCGAAGGCCCACGCACCGGCCTGCGTCGCCTCCTGCACCTCCTGCAGGACGCCCGCCACGTCCTCAGGACGCTCCGCCTGCAGCACACGATCAGTGGCGGAGAAGACCACCGCCGTTCCGGCCCGCAGGTCGTCGAACCGACCCCACATCACCGGCGCCTCGTCCCCGACGGGCGGCGATGCGCTGCTGCTGTCAGCCCTCACGCGGGCTCAGCCCCTCCACGACGCGCGCCTGTGCGGTCCTCGCAGCCGCCCACTCTAAAGGCGCGGCCGTCC
>CADCUB010000105.1 GCA_902805775.1 uncultured Frankineae bacterium
CCGCGGCGCAGGTCCCGCTCGCCGACGACGCCCGCGCGCAACGCGGCGTCGGCGCTGACGACGGCAGCGACGAGCGGCAGCACGAGGCTCAGGTCCAGGACCGTGCGGACCGGTGAGGTCACCCGGATCCCGCCGAGCACGCGCACGTCCTCGGGCGGAAGGTCGCGCCGGTGCACCTTCACACCAGGCCAGGCCGCGCGGGAACGGTCTCGCCCCACCGTCACCTCGCAGCCGCGTTCGTCGTCGAGCAGACCGATCCCCCACAGCCGCGCCGCCGTGCAGTGGCTTGCGACACCCGCCAGCCCGACGACGGCCGCCCGTACGGCCTCGTCGTCGGGGACGTCGGTGCGCGCCGACACGACGTCGCGGGTGACCGTGCGAAGGGCGCCGTCGGAGATCAGCCGCTCGACACCCCGACGCGGGATCCCGCAACGGTGCAGGTCGCTGCGCCGGGCGAGCCCGCCCTGGCGCTCGAGCAGGGCGACGGCGGCGTGCGGGACGACCGGGAGCACGTCAGCAGGGTCGCCTCGCACGCCGGTCCGGCGCACCGTCGCCGCTGCAGGTGTGGACAACCATGTGCCGACGTCGCGGGTGCATCCCCGGGAGAGCCGGTGCACGCGGCGGGGCACTCGCAGCGCCGTGCGGCACGTGACGACGCCCCCGTTGTCCTGTACGGCCCTGGCGGCCCGCCGCGCCGGTCCCGGTCAATGGCGACCAGGCACCCTCCGCACGCCCGGAGCGCAGGACCCACCTGACCGTCTCGCACACGAGCTGATCGACGCCCGTCGCTGCCGCGGACGGGAGGAGCGTGCGACAGCAGTGAGTGGATCACCTCGTGTGCGGATCGGTCACAGGCGGCCCACGACGAGCGGTCGGGCGCACGGACCCGCGGGCTGACCCCCTCGACCCCCTCGACCCCCGGCCGACCCCTCGCGCCCGGCCGAGCACCCAGCGGCGGACGCGGCGGCCGTCCCGGCCACGCGGCCGCCGGGCCGCGGCTCTGCCAGACTCCGGCGGGTGAGCGCGAGGGAGCTGGACGCGGCCGGCATCACCGACCCCGCGCTGCGGGCGTCGTACGAGGCGTGCCGGCGGCTCAACGCGAGCCACGGCAAGACCTACTACCTCGCGACGCTGCTCCTGCCGGCGCACAAGCGGCCGTACGTGCACGCGCTCTACGGGTTCGCCCGCTACGCCGACGAGATCGTCGACGACCTCGGCAGCACGCTGACCGACGCGCAGAAGGCGGAGTGGCTCGTCGGCTGGGGCGAGCAGTTCGTCCGCGACGTCGAGGCGGGCGGGAGCGAGCACCCCATCAGCCGCGCCGTCGTCGACACCGTCCGCCGCTGGGACATCCCGCTGGCCCACGTCGAGGCCTTCCTCGCCAGCATGCGGATGGACCTCACGGTCACGCAGTACGAGACCTACGACGACCTGATGACCTACGTCTACGGCTCCGCGGCGGTGATCGGCCTGGAGATGGTGCCGGTCCTCGAGCCGCTCGTCCCCCACGAGGTCGCCGACCCCTACGCCTGCGACCTCGGGATCGCCTTCCAGCTCAGCAACTTCCTCCGCGACGTCGGCGAGGACCTGCGGCGGGGACGGGTCTACCTGCCGATGGAGGACCTGCGGGCGTTCGGGGTCACCCGCGAGCACCTCGCGCACGGCGTGGTCGACGGGCCGGTGCGGCGGCTGCTGGCCTTCGAGGTCGCCCGTACGCGCGAGCTCTACCGCAGCGCCGCACAGGGCGTACGGCTGCTGCACCCGACGAGCCGGCCGTGCATCGAGACCGCGCTCGCGCTCTACGGCGGGATCCTCGACGAGGTGGAGCGGGCCGACTACCAGGTGCTCGGCCAGCGGGTCGGGGTCGGTCCGGCCCGGCGGGCGGCGGTCGCGCTGCCGGGGCTCGCGCGCGCCTGGGCCGCGCGACGGGCGACCTGAGGAGGTTCGTCCCGCGCCCGGACGGGGACGCTCCTGCCGTGGCGATGGACGAGCGAGCGAAGACCAGTGAGAGCGGCGACCCTGACCCGGCCGTCACTGCGGGCCTCGGCCGCGGCGGGGGTGTCGATCCGGGTGACACCCCGGCCATGGCCGACTCGATGTCGGGCACCGCGGGCGACGACCGCAAGAACACCCCCAACATGGGTCCGGTCAGCGGCAACCGCACGCCGATGATCATCGCCCTGTCGATCCTGGCGATCTTCGTCGTCATGATCGCCGTGATCGTGGGAGCGAGCTTCATCCCGAGCTAGGGCATGATCGCCGGATGACGCAGTCCGGCGAGCGGCCCCCCTCCCACGTGCGCCTCGGCAACCGGGCGCTGGTGCTGGTCGAGGACGCGGTGTACGCCTCCATCGCGCTCCTGCTGTCGGTGGGCTGTGCGGTCCTGGTCGTGCGTGCCGGGATCGAGCTCTACGAGGGCGCCCGCGACGGCGGACAGGACGCGCTCATCGACACGCTCGACGCCGTCCTGCTGGTCTTCATCTTCGTCGAGCTGCTCTACGCCGTGCGCATCACGCTCAAGGAGCGGCAGATCGTCGCGGAGCCGTTCCTCATCGCCGGCATCCTCGTGTGCATCAAGGAGATCGTCGTCCTGGCGGTGAAGGCCCCCACCGAGTACCTGGACAAGGGCCCGGAGTTCGCCCGGGCGATGGTCGAGGTCGGGCTGCTCGGCGGCCTGGTGGTGCTGCTCGCGGGCACCACCGTGCTGCTGCGCAAGAAGGAGAAGGAGCCGGAGGAGAACTCCGGCACCGACCCCGCGGCCGGCGGCGCCTGAGCGCTCGGTCAGGCGGTCACCAGCCCAGGGCCTGCGCGCGCCGCTTGATCTCGGTGGCGCGGTTCTCGTGCAGCGCCTGCAGCGGGGTGCCCGGCAGCGTGTCGTCAGGCGTCGTGAGCCAGCGCAGCGAGTGCTCGGCGTCGTAGCCCGCGTCGCGCAGCAGGGTCAGCACGGGGACCAGGTGCTTGACCAGCGCGGGCCCGTCGAGCTGCTCGGCCGGCACCACGCGCTTGCCCTCCTCGTCGGTGACGGCCAGCAGGTGGCCGTTCTTGACGAGGTCGCGCACCCCGGTCGGGCCGATCCCCATGCGCTCGGCCACCTCGGTCATGCTCAGCATCTCCACCCCGGGAAGGGTAGTGAGGCCGCTCAGGACCCGTCGGGGTCGCCGGGTCGCACGCGCTCGACCGGCTCCACCGGCTCTCCGCCTCGCGCGGCGCTGGCGAACGCGGCGTCCAGCACCTGCGCGACGGCCCGCGACTCCGCCAGCGGGAGCAGCCACCCGTCACCGCCGCGCACCACCGAGGAGAGCTCCTCGACCATCAGCCGGTAGGCATCGACCGCAGGGACGCGTACGCGCTCGGTGCCGCGCCCGTCGGAGACCCACAGCTCGGTGTCGTCGGTGCGCCAGGCGGTGAAGGCGTTGTCGCCACGCAGCTCGAGCTCGCCCCGCTCACCGGTGATCACCAACCACTGGCGGGCCGCCGTCGCGATGCCGGCGTGCACCTCCGCCTCGGCGCCGGACTCCCAGCGCAGGATCGCCCGCGTCTCGAGGTCGACCCCGGTCGGGCCGAGCTCGCTGCGCGCCACGACGTCCTGCGGCAGGCCCTGGCCGACCGCCCACAGGCACGCCGACACGGCGTAGCAGCCGACGTCGTACAGCGCCCCTCCGCCGCGGGCGGGGTCCAGCCGGTAGTTGCCGGTCAGGTCGCCGCCGAAGGTGAACCCGGCGGCGACGTGCCGCACGGGGCCGATCCCGGCGAGCCGCGCCTGCGCGAGACGGACGCGGGGGTGCCAGCGGTACCAGCTGGCCTCGACCGCCAGCCGGTCACCCGCAGCCTGCTGCACCCGCGCGACCTCGGCCGCATCCAGCCCCAGCGGCTTCTCGCACAGCACGTGCTTGCCTGCGGCGAGCGCAGCCAGGGTCCAGGGCACGTGGGCGTCGTTCGCCAGCGCGACGTAGACGACCTCCACCTCGGGATCGGCGAGCAGCGCGGCGTAGTCGCCGTACGCGCGTACCGGTCCGAGCGCCTGCGCCCGCCCCGGGTCGCGGGCGGCGGCGGCGTGCAGAACGGCGCCGGACGCTGCGCGCACCGCAGGCCCGAGCGCCGTCGTCGCGATGCCCCCGGCTCCGAGGAACCCCCAGCGGACCGGGGACGCGCTCACGACGGGACGGCCACCGGCCGGCCGCCGTCGGCAGCCGACGCCGTCGCCGCCTCCATCACCGCGATGGTGCGGCGGCTGCCCGCGGGGGTCACCGACATCGGCCAGCCCGACACCAGCGCGTCGGCCAGCTCGCGGTGGAACGGGTGCAGCGGCGGGGTGACCGGCGCCAGCAGCGTGCGGGCGCCGTCGGGCCCGAGCAGCGACAGCGCGGCGGGTGCGTCCGACACCGCGAAGCGCTCCTCGGCGACCAGGCCGATCGGCGAGCGGGTGATCAGGCGCTCCTGCTGCCAGTCGCCGACGATCGCACCCGACGTGCCGAGGACGTAGAACTTCGGCTTGCGAGCGGCGGCCAGGTCGGAGGCGGTGAACTCCGCCTCGACGCCGTCCTCGAAGTGCAGGAGCACGCGCGTGTGGTCGGCGTTGGTCACGTCGTGCCACACCCGCTTGTGGGCCGTCGCGGACACCCAGGAGACCGGCTGCGGGAGCAGGTCGAGGATCCAGTCGAGGTAGTGGCTGCCCCAGTCGTAGATCGCGCCGCCGCTGATCTCGGCGTCGCTGTGCCAGAAGTTGCACGGGTGGTCGTACCCGCCGACGAAGGTCTCGAGGTGGAACACCTCCCCCACACGTCCGGCCCGTACGGCGGCCACGAGCGCGAGGTAGTCGGCGTCCCAGCGCCGGTTCTGGTAGACGGCCAGCGTCCGTCCGGCCGCCTGCGCGGCCGCGATCTGACGGTCGGCCTGCTCGACCGTCAGGCAGAACGGCTTCTCGACCACGACGTGCTTGCCGGCCTCGAGCGCGCGCAGCACCTGCTCGGCGTGCGTGTTCGGTGGCGTCGAGACGACGACGAGGTCGACCTCGTCGTCGGCGAGCAGGTGCTCCACCGACGACGAGCCGCGCAGCGAGGGGGCGTACGACCGGGCCGCCTGCACGCGGGCCTCGACCGGGTCGCACACCGCGGTCAGCTCGAGCCCGGCCGTGCGCCCGATCGCCGCCGCGTGCTCGTGCCCGATCGCGCCGTAGCCGAGCATGCCGACGCGGACGGCCGGTGCGTCGCGCAGGCCGAGCACGTGCCGCAGCATCCGGAACACCAGCCGCGCGAAGGCGGGGTCGTCCAGGGTGCGGGTCGACGAGCCGAGGCTGAGCGTCGCCACCGACGTCGCAGGGCGCCACGTCGCGACCGGGTGGTCGCGGAACGCCGAGCTGGCCGTCAGCAGCTGCTCGACGTCGTCGGCCACCTTCTCCTGCAGCGGCCAGGAGTCGTGCAGCAGCAGCTCCTGCCCGCCGAGGCGGTCGGCGACCTGTCCGGCCCCGGGCCCGGGTCGCACGCGCACCTCGTGGGGAGGCAGGGTCCGGCCGGGGACGAGCCCGGCGAGGTCCCACAGCCCCGGCGCGTGCTCGCAGCCGACGAGCAGCACGGGCGTGGCGCGCTCCGCCGCCGCGAGCAGCGCTCGCTCGTCGACGGGGCCGAGCACCAGTAAGGCGTCGGCCGAGGGGTCGGGGCCGTCGAGCAGCGTCAGGCCGGCGGCGGCGAGGCGGGCGAGCAGGGCCGCTCCGCGGCCGTCGGCGCGCAGGACCCCGAGACGTGGGGCAGGGGCTGTCACGGACGGGAGAGTAGATCGCCGGTCCCCGCTCCGCAGCCCAGGTCCGCAGCCCAGGTCCGCAGCCCAGGTCCGCAGTCGTCAGCAGCGCCCGTCCACACGGGCAGTCCGCAGGGCCGCTGCAGCACTGTCCGCGGCGCCCGTCCGCGGCCATCGACCCCGCCGAGCGCGAAAACCATGATCACGCCGGAGACGCCGGGGTGTCCCGACGTGGACATGACGACCGCGCCGGGCTGGCACCGGAAGCGCCGGGCTGTGGCCGGAAGCGCCGGGCAGCGGCCGGAGCCGGGCGGCAGCGATCGGCAACGCTGCGCCGGTGGGGTCGGCTGCGGCCTCGCGGGTCTCCCTGCTGCCGTCCGCGCGACCCCTCGCCCGAGATCCGTCATCAGCCTCCGGCGTGGCGTGCGCCGGGAAGCGAGTCACAGCAGTAACGTACGCATACTTGTGCCCCACTTGTCACAACGGTCACTCCTGCGTAGCGTGCCGCGGGTGCTCCACAGCGTGATCGCCCGTGCCACTGACAGTGAGGGACCCCTGTGACCCGCTCCACCTCCTCCCGCGCCCGTCGCCGCACCGGCCGTACGACCGTCGGTGTGCTGCTCGCCCTCGCGGTCGTGTCGACGGCCGGCGCGCCGTCGGTCCTCACCGTGCGCCCCGGTGACACCCTCTGGGACCTCGCCCGGGCGCACGGCACCTCGGTCTCGGCCCTCCAGGCGCTCAACGACCTGCCGGGCAACGGCACCATCTACGCCGGCCAGACCCTGCGGATCTCGGGCGGGCAGGGCGGCGGCGGGCAGAGCAGCGCCGGCGCCGGCGCGCACCGCGTCGTCCGGGGAGAGACGCTCAGCGGGATCGCGCTGCGCCACGGGGTGTCCCAGTCGGCGATCGCCTCGGCGAACGGGCTGTCAGGAGGGCGGATCTACGCCGGCACCACGCTGCGCATCCCGGGCGGCCGCGGCGGCAGCGCCAGCACCGCCGGCGTCCCGACCACCAACGCGGGCGTCCGCATCCCGGAGCGGGTGCGCAGCTCGGTCGCCGAGAACCGCCGGGTGCTCGCCGCGCGCAGCCACCCGTCCAAGGCGCAGGTGCGCCGCATGGTGGCCGACACGGCCCGCCGCCACGGCGTCTCGCCCTCGCTGGCGGTGGCGGTCGCCTACCACGAGAGCGGCTTCCAGCAGCGCGTCGTGTCCGGGGTCAACGCCATCGGCGTGATGCAGGTGCTGCCCTCGACCGGCCGGGTGCTCTCCCGCCAGCACGGCCGCTCGCTGGACCTGCTGGACACGCAGGACAACATCACCGCCGGCGTGCTCCTGCTGCGCCAGCTGATCCGCTCGGAGGGGACCGCCGAGCGGGCCCTGGCCGGCTACTACCAGGGGTTGGGGTCGATCGCGCGCAAGGGCCTGCTGCCGCAGACCCACGCCTACCTCCGGAACATCGCTGTCCTGCGCACCCGCTTCGCGAACGGCTGACCGCCGCGCTGCCGACAGCTCACCGGCCCGCAGCGCCACGTCCTCCGGTGCAGTGATCCAGAGTGGTCCTACGACCACACAGCGTCTCCTGCGGGACGTGGCAGGCTGTCGCGGTGCCTCCCCGCAAGCCCTCCGCCGTGGGCTCCCACATCCCGACCTCAGGGGGGCTGGTCAAGGCGCTGGCCTATGCCGGCGAGATCGGTGCGCGAGCCGTCCAGGTGTTCGTCAGCAACCCGCGGGGCTGGGCCCCGAACCCGGGTGACCCCGCTCAGGACGAGCTGTTCGCCGGCCGGTGCGCCGACGCCGGCATGCCGGTCTACGTGCACGCGCCCTACCTCGTGAACTTCGGCTCGCCCACCGAGGCGACCCTCACCCGCTCGGTGTCGGCCGTCGAGCACGCCCTGCGCCGCGGCCGGTCGCTCGGCGCCGCGGGCGTGGTCGTCCACGCGGGCAGCGCGGTCGCCGGCGCCCACCGCGACGAGGCGATGGCCCAGCTGCGCACGGCGGTGCTGCCGCTGCTGGAGGCGGCCGACCCCGACGGCCCGCGGCTGCTCGTCGAGCCGACCGCGGGCGGCGGCCAGGCGCTGGCGGCCACCGTGCAGGAGCTCGAGCCGTGGTTCGCCCAGCTCGACGACCACCCGATGCTCGGGGTGTGCCTGGACACCTGCCACGCCTTCGCCGCAGGGCACGACGTGGCCAGCCCCGGCGGGATGAAGAAGACCCTGGACGCACTGGTCAAGGCGGTCGGTCGCGGACGCCTGGGCCTGGTCCACGCCAACGACTCCAAGGACGCCCTGGGCTCGACCCGCGACCGGCACGAGGCGATCGGCCAGGGCCACATCGGCAAGGACGCGTTCAGCGAGCTGTTCCGCCACCCCTCGACCCGTGGGGTCCCGGTCCTCGTCGAGACCCCGGGCGACGCCAGCAGCCACCGGCGCGACATCGAGCTGCTCTGCGCCCTGCGCGACGCCTGACGCCCCGGCACCGACCGGCGGGCTACAGCGCCGGTCCGTCGCCCGGGTCCTCCTGGTAGCTGTAGCGCTGCTCCCGCCAGGGGTCCGCGCGGTTGTGGTAGCCGCGCTCCTCCCAGAAGCCCCGGCGGTCCTCGACCAGGTACTCCACGCTGCGCACCCACTTCGGGCCCTTCCAGGCGTACAGGTGCGGCACGACCAGGCGGACGGGCGCGCCGTGGTCGGCGGTCAGCGGGTCGCCGTCGTGCGCGGTCGCGAGCAGCGCCTGCGGGCTCGCGAAGTCCTCCAGGCGCATGTTCGCGCTGTAGCCGTACTCCGCCCAGACCACGACGGAGGTGACCGAGGGCGCCGGCGGGACCTCCCGCAGCAGCACCGCGGTCGAGACACCGGTCCACGCGTTGTCGAGGACGGAGAACTTCGTGACGCAGTGGAGGTCGGCGGTGATCTCGGTACGGGGCAGGCGCCCGAAGGCCGCCCAGTCCCAGCGCCGGCTGCTGCCGTCGGCCGTCGCTCCCCAGACGGTGAGGTCCCACGACGCCAGGTCGACGTCCGGCACGCGCCCGTAGTGCAGCACCGGCCAGCCGCGGGGGACGTACTGCCCCGGGGGCAGGCGCTCGGCCGCGGCGTCGGCCGTCCGCTCGCTCGCGGGCGAGGGGGGCGTCGTCACCGACCCATCCTGACCTGTGCCCGGGCCGACCCGGCACCGGCCCCGAGGGCCGTCCGCGGCCGTCGACCGGTACGCTCCGCGGCGCCGCCCCGGGTCTGCGCCCGGGGCTGTCGTGCCCGTCCGGGTCGGAGGACTCCATGGTCGTCGTGATGCACCCCGGCGCCACCCCCGCGGACGTCGAGGCGGTGGTGGCCCGCGTCGAGCGTGCGGGCGGCTCGGCGTTCATCAGCCGGGGCGTGCACCGCACGATCGTCGGGCTGGTCGGCGACGTCATCGCGTTCCAGGGGCTGAACCTGCGCGCGATGCCGGGCGTCGTCGACGTCGTCCGGGTCTCCAAGCCGTACAAGCTGGTCAGCCGCGAGCACCACCCGGACGCCTCCGTGGTCACCGTCGGCGAGCGCGGCGACGTCCACATCGGGCCCGACACGTTCGTGCTGATCGCCGGGCCGTGCGCGGTCGAGACCGCCGAGCAGACGTTCGCCGCCGCCGACATGGCCGTCGCGGCGGGGGCGACGGTGCTGCGCGGCGGCGCGTACAAGCCGCGCACCTCCCCGTACGCCTTCCAGGGCCTCGGGGAGAAGGGCCTGGAGATCCTGGCCGAGGCGCGCGAGCGCACCGGGCTGCCCGTCGTCACCGAGGTCGTCGACCCCAAGGACGTCGAGGTGGTGGCGCACTACGCCGACATGCTGCAGATCGGCACGCGCAACATGCAGAACTTCCCGCTGCTGCAGGCGGTCGGCGCCGTGCGCAAGCCGGTCATGCTCAAGCGCGGTCTGACGGCCACCTACGAGGAGTGGCTGATGGCGGCGGAGTACATCGCGCAGCGCGGCAACCTCGACATCGTCCTGTGCGAGCGGGGCATCCGGACCTTCGAGACCGCGATCCGCAACACCCTCGACGTCAGCGCCGTCCCGATGGTCCACGCGCTGTCGCACCTGCCGGTCGTCGTCGACCCGTCGCACAGCGCCGGCAACCGCCAGCTGGTGGTGCCGCTGGCCCGCGCGGCGATCGCCGCGGGCGCGGACGCCGTCATGGTCGACGTCCACGCCGACCCCACGGCGGCGCTGTGCGACGGCCCGCAGGCGCTGTACGGCAGCGAGCTCGACGAGCTCGCGCGCGCCTGCCGCGACCTCCCGCCGATCGTGCGGCGCACTCCCGGCTGATCGCGGGACGCGGCACCTGCACGTCGGGGGCGGGGCCGGCGAGCGTCTGCTCACGCAGCCGTCCCCGCGCCGCCCGGCGCCGTACACGCGTCGGCCACCTGCGGGCGTGAGGGTCGGACCTGCCGCGAAGGAGGTCCCGTGCAGCCCCTGCCGAGCCATGTCGTCCCGTCCCCCCGCCTGAGCTCGCCGCTGCCCGGCCCCGCCGCCTCGACGCCGAGGCGGCCGGTCACGGCGGTCGCCGTCATCCCGACCCACCTGCGGCCCGAGCGGCTGCGGCGGGCGCTCGACTCCGTGCTGGCGCAGGACTGCCGCCTGACGGTCGTGGTGGTCGACGACGCCGACGACCCGGCGACCCGCGAGGTCGTCGCCCGGTGCGACGAGCGGGTGAGCTACCTGGTCAACCCCGGACGCGGAGCGTCCAGCAGCCGCAACCTGGGGGCGCGCAGCACGGGCGCCGACGTGGTGGCCTTCCTGGACGACGACGACGTCTGGGACCCCGCCTACCTCAGCACAGCGCTGTCCCGACTCGACCGGGACGGGTCGGACGTGGTCTTCACCCAGATCGCCGCCGAGCCGGCGCTGCCACCGCGCCTGGACGTGCGCACCTGCGTGGCGGTCAACCCGGGAGTGACCGGGAGCAACATCGTGATCCGGCGCGAGGCGTTCGAGCGCACGGGCGGGTTCGACGAGCTGCTGTGGGTGTCCAACGACAAGGACTTCCTGGTCCGCGTCCTCGACCTGCACCTGCCGTACTCGACGGTGGCCGAGCCGCTGGTCTCCTACAGCCACCACGACGCCGACCGGCTCACCGCGCCGTCCCCGGACCGCGTGGCCGGCCTGCGGTCGTACTACCTGCGGTACGCGGACCGCATGTCGCCCGCCCAGCGGCTGCACCTGCGCGGCGTGATCCTGTCGACCTCGGCCCGCACCTCGGCAGGCTCCCGGCGCCTGGCGCAGCGCGCGCTGGCCCTGGCGTGCTTCGCCGCCACGCCGGCAGCGTCCCGGCGGCGGCTCAGCGGTCGCCGGCTGCACCGCACGTCGGCCCGCGTCGGCGCCGCGGCCTAGAGACCGCGCTCACGCGCGGGCCGGCGGGCGCAGCAGCGCGTCGTACAGCCGCTCGAACCGCTCGGCGTTGCGGTCGGCGGCGAAGCGCTCCAGGACACGGCTGCGTGCGGCGGCCCCCATCGACCGGCGCAGCTCGGGAGAACGCACGAGCTGCCCGACCGCCTCGCAGAACCCGTCGAAGTCGTCGGGGTCCACCAGCCGCCCGGTGACCCCGTCGACGACCGCCTCCGGCACCCCGGCGACCGAGGTGGCCACGACGGGGACCGCGCAGGACATCGCCTCGACGACGATGCGGGGGAACGCCTCCCGGTCGCGCATCGACGGGAGCAGCAGCACGTCGACGCCCTGCAGGACACCGGCGACGTCCTGCGAGGGGCCGGGGCAGTGCAGGCGGTCGCCGAGCCGGCGCCCGGTCGGCGACGACACCAGCGCCTCGACGGCCGAACCCGTGAAGTCCGCCCCGACGACGAGGACCTCCACGTCCAGTCCCTGCTCCAGCAGCAGAGCGCCGGCACGTACGGCCCACTCCGGGCGCTTGCGCTCGACCAGGTTGCTGACGAAGGCCAGGCGCACCGGCCCCGCGGGCCGCGGCCGCTCCGCGGGGGCGAAGGCCACGGTGTCGACGGTGTTGGGGACGGTCGTGCTCGGCACCGCGGTGCCGGCCGGGCCGAAGCGCACCCGGTTGGCGTCGGCGACGAAGACCACGTGTGCGCTCAGGCGCAGCAGCAGCGGGTCCACGCGCTGCGGGAGCTGCTGGTGCACGTGCCACACCATCGGGATCCCGCGCCTGCGGGCGGCCAGCCCCCAGCCGAGCGCGCTCGACTCGTCGTGGACGTGCACGAGGTCGACCGGGTGGCGGCGGAGGTAGCGCTCGGCCCGGTGGGCGATGCGGACGCGCTTGAGCGCCCGGTGGACCGCGTTGCCGTCGTCGGGCCGCGGCGTGTGGGGGGTGGCGGACTCGTCGAGCCGGACCACGGGCAGGCCGAGCCCGCGGTGGTAGTCGGCGACCGGTCCCTCGCCGTTGACCACGGCCACCGGCGACCACCGGCCCGACGCCTGCAGGTCGCGCGCGAGCACGGCGCCGGTGACGACGGAGCCGCCGACGCCGTCGCGCGACTGGGGGAACAGCAGGCGCGGCGGTGAGCAGGGGCGGGCCGTGGTCGGGTCAGGTGCCTCGCCGGCCGCGGCCGGCCGGTCCGGCGTCGCCAGCTCCGGGCCGGCCGGCGCGGCCGCCGGTCGTCCGCGCAACCGGGCGAGGTCCCACGTCGCGCGGACGCGGGTGCCCAGGCCGGGCGCCGCGCGGCGCCGGATGCCGAGCGCCACCGCCTGCAGGTCCCGCTGCTGCTGAGGGCTCATCCGGTGCCGGTGCTTGGCGAGGAACGCCTCGACGCCGTCGGCCCGGCGCGCGGACATCGTCGACAGCCGCTCCCCGGAGTGCTCCCGCCACTCGACGAGCAGCTCGGGCACCACCGCGTGCCGCAGACCGGCGGCCAGGCTGCAGATGAGCATGTCCCAGTCGTTGTAGACGGGCAGCCGCTCGTCGAAGCCACCCGCGGCGAGGAACGCCTCCCGCCGCACCAGCAGGTTGCTGCCGGTCACTCCGGGGTTGCGGCTCAGGAGCAGGTCGGGGGCGAGCACCGCGGGCGCCACCATCGCCTGGCGCCGCCCGTCCAGCCGGTAGCGCTCGATCCCGGCCAGGACGAGGTCGGCGCCGCTGGCTCGGGCGCAGGCGGTCGTGCGCTCGACGAAGGACGCCCGCCAGCGGTCGTCGTCGTCCAGGAAGCCGACGAACGTCGTGGTGGCCGCCCGTGCGCCGGCGTTGCGCGAGGAGGACGCGCCCGTCCCGTGCGGGTTCGCCAGCACGCGTACGGGTGCTCCCCCGGCCGCCGCCGTGCGCACCAGCTCGCGGGTCTCGGCGTCGCCCACGTCGTCGACGACGAGGACCGACGCGACCGGGACCGCCTGCGCCAGGACGCTGCGCAGCGCCTCCGCGAGGTCGGCCGGGCGGCCGTGGGTGGGGATGACGCAGGTGACCGAGCCGGTCTCGGCACGGGCGGAGCTGACCTCGGACACGGGGTGACCGTCCTTCTCAGGCGGGGACGTGCGGGTGGGAGCGGGCGGACCGGCGCCGGGCGGCTCCGCGGGCCAGGGAGCCGAGCTCGTCCCAGAGCTGCCGCGCGCACAGCCGCAGGAGCGCGGCGTAGACGACGGCGCCGGTCGTGACCTGCACGAGCAGGACGACGGCGGCGGGCGTCGTCGACCCGTCGAGGGCCCGGCCGAGGGCCAGGACCGCGACCCCCATGGCTGCGGCGCAGCCGGCGGGGGCGCGCAGCATGCGCAGGACGGACGAGGAGCGCAGGCCCACGAGCCGCCAGACGGGGACGGTGACGACGGGCGCGACGACCCAGTAGGCCAGGCTCACGGCCACGGCGACGCCGACCGCGCCCCAGGCCAGCCCGGCAGCGATCGCCGCCACCAGCGCCGCAGCGCTGACCAGCCCGCGCCGCAGCTGCAGGTCGGTGCGGCCGACGGCCTGGTACAGCGCTCCCGTCGTTCCCGACACGATCTGGGCTGGGCCGCTGAGCGACAGGATCGCGAGCAGCAGGGCGGCCTCGGACCAGCGGCTGCCCAGGACCACGCCGACGACCGCCGGCGCGGCCGCGGCCAGGCCCAGCGACAGCGGGAAGGTGACGGCGGCCAGCAGCCGCAGGCTGCGCGCGTAGCCCCGGCGCAGGCGGTCCTCGTCGTCGCGCAGGCGGGTCAGCGCGGGGAACAGGACACGGCCGAGGACCTGGGTCACCTGCTGGACGGGCAGCAGCATGAGGGCGTACGCGCGGCTGTAGAAGGCCAGCGGCCCCGGTCCGGCGACGGCCCCGAGGAGCAGGTTGTCGGCGTTGCGTGCCCAGTAGTTGACGACGTTGAAGCCGAACAGCGCCCCGCTGTAGGACCACAGGGCGCGCAGCGACGACCGCGTCGGCCGGCTGCGCGGGACCCACCGCACCATCCACCACAGGCAGGCGGTCTTCCACACGGTCGCCACCACGTGACCGACGACCAGCGCCGTCGCCCCGAGCCCGGCGACGGCCAGGCCGATGGCGACCAGGGCGCTGACCAGGATCGCGGAGGGCTCGACGAGGGCCAGCGAGGAGAACTGCATGCTCCGCTCGAGCAGCGCGTTGTGCACGATCCCGAGCGACAGGCAGAACGACAGGCTGCCCACGACGACGAGCGCCTGCAGGCGCGGCTGGCCGTAGGCGTCCGCCAGCGGGCCGCTCACCGCGACGAACAGCGCCGTCAGGGCCAGGCCGCTGACCGCGTTGAGCCAGAAGGCCGTCGCCATGTCGGCGGGCGACGGGTCCTGCGCGTGGACCAGGAAGGCGCCGATGCCGAGGTTGGTGAAGATCATCGCGAAGCCGACGAACGTCGTCACGATCGCGACCAGTCCGAAGTCGGCCGGAGCGATCAGCCGGGCCAGCACCGCGATCGAGGCGAGCTGCACGACCTGGGCGGCCAGGCGCGACGCCGTGCCCCAGGTGACGGCCGACGCGGTGCGACCCGCCATCGACGCCGGTACGGCCGCCGTACCGCTGGTCGGTGCCGGTCCCACTGCTGCGCGCCCCTGTCCACGGTCGAGGGGTGAGCATGCTGGGCCGACGTGTACGAGCGGTGTACGGCGGGCGGCGCCCAGTCGACCAGCCGCCGCAGGGAGCTCGCGCCGGTCCGGCGACGAGGCACTTCCACGACGGTTGGGGCAGGGATCGGCCGCCGTTCACCCGCCGTACGCGTGGGCGGCGCACCGTCCTGGCCATGAGCAACCCACGACTGCACGTCCGCTGCGCCGACCTGCACCCTGGCTGCCCGACGCACCTGTGGGGCGCCAGCGCCGAGGAGATCGTCCTGGCCTACGTCCTGCACCACGCCGACGGTCACACCGAGCCGCAGGTCGAGCTCGACGACCTGCTCGACTCGGTCGGCGTCTGCCTGGCGCCCCGCGAGGCCGCCCGGACTCCTCGGGACGCCTCCCGCGCACCTGCCGACGCCTCCCCCGCTCCCCAGGGGCAGGTCGCCGTCACCCCCGCCGGAGCCCGCCTGCCGCAGCTCGCCGCGACGGGCTAGCGCTCGAGCAGGCGCGCGACGACGCCGGCCGCCCGCCGGGCGCCGTCGTCGTCGACGTCGAGGTGCGTCACCAGCCGCACCCGCTGCGGACCGACCACCGACAGCAGCACGCCCTGCTCGCGCGCCGCAGCCGCCAGCGACGGGCCGTCGAAGGCGGTGCCGGTCAGGTCGACCGGCACGATGTTGGTGTCGACCGGACCGACGCCGAGGGCGTCGGCGATCAGGCCCGCGCGCCGGTGGTCCTCGGCCAGCCGGTCGAGGTGGTGCCGCAGGGCGTACGACCCGGCCGCCGCGAGCACACCCGCCTGCCGCAGCCCGCCGCCCAGCCGCTTGCGGAGCACCCGCGCCTCGGCGGCACGTGCGGAGTCGGTGACGACGAGCGAGCCGACCGGCGCCCCGAGTCCCTTGCTGAGGCAGACCGACAGCGTGTCGAAGACCGCCCCGTAGGCCTCCAGCGGGGTCGCCGAGGCCACCGAGGCGTTCCAGATGCGGGCGCCGTCGCAGTGCAGCGCCATGCCGTGGGTCGCGGTGAGCCGGCGCAGTCCCTGCAGGACCTCCATCGGCTGGACCGCGCCGCCACCCCGGTTGTGGGTCTGCTCGACGCTGACGGCGCTGGTCGCCACGGTCCCCCAGCCGGCCGGCCGCACCATCGACGCGACCGTCTCGACGTCCATCGGCCCGCCCGGGACGGTGCGGCTCTGGATGCCACCGTGCTGCGCGGCGCCGCCGTGCTCGTAGGTGACGACGTGGGCATCGGCGTCGCACACGAGCTCCTCCGCCGGGGCCACGACCAGCCGCAGGCAGATCTGGTTGCCCATGGTGCCGCTCGGCACGAAGACCGCAGCCTCATGACCGAACAGCTCGGCCACCTGCTCCTCGAGGGCGTTGACCGACGGGTCCTCGCCGTAGACGTCGTCCCCGACCTCGGCGGACGCCATGGCCGCCCGCATCGCCTCGGTCGGTCGGGTGAGGGTGTCGCTGCGCAGGTCGACGGGCGTCATGGGGACCAGGCTAGGCAGCACGTCCGCGCCGTACGCTGACCGGCGTGGCCCCGCGTGAGCGACCCGACCGCCCGGTCGACCCGGGCGCCGGGCGGCTGACCGCCGAGGAGCTGCTCGCCGTCGTGCGCGTCCACCTCGACCGCGTCCACGACGCCGTCCGTCGCACGGGCGGACAGGACGGCCCGGACGCCGTCGAGGTCGTGCGGCGAAGCGCTCTGGCCCTGGTCGACGAGGTGGCCGAGCGCTCCCTCGACGCCGAGCGCGCGGTCGGCGCGTGGTTCCGCCGGGCGCTCGACCTGGCCGCGCGCCGTCCGGCGGGGCCGCCGGCCGAGGGCTCCCGTGAGCTCGACGGGGCGCTGGACACCCTGACGCCGGACGCGCGCAGGGCGGTGCTGCTGCGCGACGCGTACGACCTGCCGCTCGCTGCCGTCGCCACCGCGCTGGGCACCGACGAGCAGGACGCCCTCACCCGGGTGGCGCGCGCCCGGCTGGCGGTCCCGGCCGCCGGCGCACCGTCCGACGTGCCCGAGCGCGCGGACCGGGACGACCCGCCGGACGTCCTCGACGCTGACCCGCCGACGTGGTCCGGCGGCGCAGGCCACGCCGACCTGGCCACGCTGGCCCGCCTGGCAGAGGACCGTCCGGTGTCGCCGGCGGACGCCACGGCGCGGCGCCACGTGCTGTCCTGCACGGCCTGCGGCGGCTCCCTGCAGGGCCAGACGCGCGCGGCGCGCGTGGTGGCCGGCCTGGTGGTCGTGGGTCTGGCCGGCCAGGACCGCGCGGCCCTGCTGACCGAGGTGGAGCAGCGTGCGCGGGAGCGCCTGCCGACGTCCGGCTCGAGCAGTCGGCGAGCGGAACGGCTCGAGGAGACGACCGGGCCCTTCGTCCTGCCCGCGTCCGACGGCGGCGCCCCTGTCGAGGACGGTCCACCCGACGTCGCCGAGCAGCCCCGTCGCCTCCTGTCGCCCCTGCTCGTCGTCCTGTCGGTCGTGCTCGCCGCGCTCGCCGGGGTGGGGGCCGGGCTGCTCCTCGACTCGCGGGAGCAGTCCCAGCGGCGGGCCGCCTCGCAGGGGCAGCTGGTGGGCGACGTGCGCCTGATCACGCCGCAGCCCTCGCCGCCCACGACCCTGCCGTCACCGCCGACCGTGCAGCAGCAGCGGCCGCGCACGACCGTCGTGGTCGTGCCGCCGTCCCCGCTGCCGCCGCCCTCGCCGTCCCCCACGCCCAGCCCGACGCCGACGACGCCCGTCGCACCGGCGGTCGCGCTCCAGCCGGCGTCCGGACCGGCCGGGACGGAGCTCACCGTCGCGGGCAGCGGCTTCCCTGCCGGCGCCGACGTGCGCCTGGTCCTGCTCGACCCGGCGGGAGAGCCGACCGGCGCCGCAGCCGACGCCGCCGCGGACGCGACCGGCGCCCTGACCGCCACCCTGACCGCCGACCCGGCTGCCCAGGCCGGCGAGCACGTCGTGCTCGCCACGGCCGGCGAGCTGACCGCCCGGGCGACGTTCACCGTCGAGGCGCCGTAGCCCGCGGCTCAGCCGCCCCGACCCCTGCGCGGCTCAGCCGCCCCGACCCCTGCGCGGCTCAGCCGCGACGCTGCTGGAGCATCTCCGCCACCAGGAAGCTCAGCTCCAGCGCCTGGCTGGTGTTGAGCCGTGGGTCGCAGGCGGTCTCGTAGCGCCCGGCGAGGTCGGCGTCGGTGAGCTGCTGCGCCCCGCCCAGGCACTCGGTCACGTCGTCGCCGGACAGCTCGACGTGCACGCCACCGGCCCACGAGCCGAGGTCGGCGTGCACCTCGAAGAAGCCCCGCACCTCGTCCATGACGTCGTCGAAGTGCCGGGTCTTGTAGCCGTTGGAGGTCTCGGTGGTGTTGCCGTGCATCGGGTCGCACTCCCACACGACGCTGCGCGGACCGCGCGACTCCTCGACGGCCCGGACCACGTCGGGCAGCACCTCGCGGATCCTGCCGGCCCCCATCCGCGTCACCAGGGTCAGCCGCCCGGGCTGCATCGCCGGGTCGAGCCGCTCGCACAGCGCGATCGCCGTCTCCGGCGTCGTCGACGGGCCGAGCTTGACGCCGATCGGGTTCGCGATCCGCGACAGCAGGTCGACGTGGGCCCCGTCGAGGTCGCGGGTGCGCTCACCGATCCACACCATGTGCGCCGACAGGTCGTACGCCTTGCCGTGCTCGTCCACGCGGGTCAGCGCCCGCTCGTAGTCGAGCAGCAGCGCCTCGTGGCTGGCGTACAGCTCGACGCCGTGCGTCTCGCTCATCCGCTCGAGGTCCAGGCCGCACGCGCGCATGAACGCCAGCGCCCGCTCGATGTCGGTCGCCAGCTCCTGGTAGCGGTGGCCGGCCGGGCTGGCCTGCACGAAGGCGGTGTTCCAGTCGTGGACGGCAGCCAGGTCCGCGCTGCCGTCGGTCGACATGGCGCGCATGTAGTTCATCGTCGCGGCGCTGTTGGCGTAGGCGCGGACCATGCGGGTCGGGTCGGGCGTGCGCTCGCCGTGCAGCTCGTTGACGGCGTCGCCGCGGTACGACGCCAGTCCCGTCGCAGCCTCGACGTCGGCGCTGCGCGGCTTGGCGTACTGCCCGGCCAGCCGGCCGACCTTCACGACCGGGACGCTCGCGCCGTACGTCAGGACGACCGCCATCTGCAGCAGGGTGCGGACCTTGCCGCGGATGCCCTCGGCGGTGTTCGCGTCGAACGTCTCGGCGCAGTCCCCGCCCTGCAGCAGGAACGCCTCACCGCGGGCCACGTCGGCCAGCCGGCTGCGCAGCACGTCGCACTCGCTGGGCTGCACGAGCGGCGGGACCGTCCGCAGCGTCTCGCAGACCTCTGCGAGCTTGCCGAGGTCGGGCCACGTCGGCTGCTGCTTCGCGACGAGCGTGCGCCAGTGGTCGAGCGGCGAGGGAGTGCCGGACGATGGCTGCTGCAGCAGGGCGGTCACGCCGTCCGAGCCTAGTGCGCCCCCGGCCCTCCCCGCGGCCGCCGCCGCGGAAGTGGCGATCCCCAGGACCTCCGCGCACACACGATCGGCAGGGCGGGGGCGCCGTGGAGGCGCCGCTCAGCCGAAGAAGACCTCGGCCTCGGCGTAGCGCTCGACCGGCACGGTCTTGAGCTCCTTGGTCGCCTCCTGCAGCGGCACGCGGACGATGTCGGTGCCCTGCAGCGCGACCATCACGCCGCTGACGCCCTCGTGCACGGCGTCGGCAGCGGCCAGGCCGAAGCGGGTGGCGAGCACGCGGTCGTACGCCGTGGGCGTGCCGCCGCGCTGCACGTGGCCGAGCACCGTCTGCCGCGACTCGTAGCCGGTGCGGGCCTGGATCTCGCGCTCGAGCACCTGGCCGATGCCGCCGAGGCGGACGTGGCCGAAGGCGTCGAGGTCGCCGGTCTGCAGCGCGAGCGTGCCCTCCTTGGGCTGGGCCCCCTCGGCGACGACCAGGATCGGCGCGAACTGCCGGGCGAAGCGTGCCTCGACGTACTCGCAGACCTTGTCGATGTCGAACGGCCGCTCGGGGATGAGGATGACGTTGGCCCCGCCGGCCAGGCCGGAGTGCAGCGCGATCCAGCCGGCGTGCCGGCCCATGACCTCGACGATGAGCGCCCGGTGGTGCGACTCGGCCGTGGTGTGCAGGCGGTCGATGGCGTCGACCGCGATCTGCACGGCGGTGTCGAAGCCGAAGGTGTAGTCGGTCGCGTTGAGGTCGTTGTCGATCGTCTTCGGCACCCCGACGACGGTCAGCCCGGCCGCCGCGAGCTGCGTCGCGACGCCGAGCGTGTCCTCACCGCCGATGGCGATCAGGGCGTCCACGCCGGCCGCCTGCAGGTTGTCGCGGACGCGCTCGACGCCGTTCTCGACCTTCATGACGTTGGTGCGGCTGCTGCCGAGGATGGTGCCGCCGCGCGGGAGGATGCCGCGGGTCTGCTCGACGCCGAGCTCCATCGTCAGGCCCTCGAGCGGTCCCTTCCAGCCGTCGCGGAAGCCCACGAACTGGTGCCCGTGCACCTCCACGCCCTTGCGGACCACCGCCCGGATGACCGCGTTGAGTCCCGGGCAGTCGCCCCCGCCCGTCAGCACACCGATCCGCATCCGAAGCCTCCCCGCCCGTCGAGTCCGGGGGCAGGGTAGTGCGCGGGCCCGGGCGCTCCGGCAGCAGGCCGTCAGACCTCCAGACCCAGGCGGTACGCGCGCTCGGCGAGCGCCTCCCAGCGCGTGCGGACGTGGCGCGCGTCGTCGAGGGCGTGGTGCAGTCCCGACGGCTGGGCCGGCAGGGGTGGCCGCCCGAGGTGCTCCCAGAGCTGCCGCACGTCCATGGTGAAGCGCGGCACCACCCGCGGCAGCTCCGGCATCGAGCCCCACAGCTGGCACAGCGCGACGTGGTCGTAGGCGCCGTACCACGCCCACAGCACGGGCTCCTCGCCGAGGAACTCCAGCAGCGCGTCGCGCAGCTGCGCCCGGGTCATCCACGCGGGGTCGCCCGGTGGGGGCAGCTGGGGCAGGACGTTCACCTTGACCCAGGGGTGCGCGGCGTCCGGGTCGAACTCCGACGAGACGCCGTAGAGCTCCCGCCCGTCCTCGGCCACGGCGCCGAGCGAGACCAGCCCGATGTCGGGGGCGGTCGTGGAGAACTCGGCGTCGTACCAGACCCTCATGCGCTCCATCGTGCCGTGTTGCATGCGTGCGAAGATCATGTTTCGTGCGTTTGCCTCGCAGGAGGGCGTGCAAGGGTCGAGGCAGTCGACGACAGGGGACGCTCGTGTGCGGCTTCAGCGGCGAGGTGCGTCGCGACGGACGTCCGGCCGACGTGGCGGCCGTGGCCCGGATGACCGCGACGATGTCCGACCGCGGCCCCGACGGCACCGGCGTGTGGTCGGCCGGCGGGGTGGCGCTCGGCCACCGCAGGCTCAAGATCGTCGACCTGTCGGAGCACGCTGCACAGCCGATGGTCGACCCCGACCTCGGGCTGACCATCGCCTTCAACGGGATGGTCTACAACTACCCCGACCTGCGGCGACAGCTGCTCGGCGAGGGCTACCGCTTCTTCTCCACGAGCGACACCGAGGTGGTGCTCAAGGCCTACGCCCACTGGGGCGAGGACTTCGTCGACCACCTGATCGGCATGTTCGCCTGCGCCGTCGTCGAGCGGGACAGCGGGCGGGTGGTGCTCGCGCGCGACCGGCTCGGCATCAAGCCGCTGTACGTCGCGGAGGTCGCCGGGGCGCTGCGCTTCGCCAGCACGCTGCCCGCGCTGCTCGCCGGCGGGGGCGTCGACACCAGCCTGGACCGGGCCGCGCTGCACAGCTACCTGAGCTTCCACTCCGTCGTGCCGGCCCCGCGCACGGTGCTGACGGGGGTCCGCAAGCTGCCCCCCGCCACCGTACGGGTGGTCGAGGCCGACGGGACGAGCCGCGACCGGACCTTCTGGGCGCCGCCGTACGCCCGCGACCCCGACAAGGCCGGCTGGTCGGCGCACGACTGGGAGGAGGCGGTCCTCGACGCCCTGCGGGTCGCTGTGCGCCGGCGGATGGTCGCCGACGTCGAGGTCGGGGTGCTGCTGTCGGGGGGCGTCGACTCCAGCCTGGTGGTCGGGCTGCTGGCCGAGCAGGGACAGGCGGACCTGCGCACCTTCAGCATCGGCTTCGACGCGGTCGGCGGTCGCAGCGGCGATGAGTTCGCCTACAGCGACCTCGTGGCGCAGCGCTTCGAGACCAAGCACCTGCAGCTGCGCGTGCCGCCGACGGAGGTCCTGCCGGCGCTCGACCGGGCGGTGGCCGCGATGGCCGAGCCGATGGTGAGCCACGACGTCGTGGCCTTCTACCTGCTGTCGCAGGAGGTGTCGAAGCACGTCCGGGTCGTGCAGTCGGGGCAGGGCGCCGACGAGGTGTTCGCCGGCTACCACTGGTACCCGCCGATGCTCGGCGCGCAGGACCCGGTCTCCACCTACGCGACGGCCTTCTTCGACCGCGACGACGCCGGGGTGCGTGCGCTGCTCGATCCCGAGTGGCACCTGTCCCCCGAGGACGGGGGCGCGGACGAGAGCCGGCGCTTCGTCGAGGAGCACTTCTCCCGCCCGCACGCCGACACCCCGCTCGACCGGGCGCTGCGCCTGGACACCGAGGTCATGCTGGTGGACGACCCCGTCAAGCGGGTCGACAACACCACGATGGCCTTCGGGCTCGAGGCCCGCGTGCCCTTCCTCGACCACGAGCTGGTCGAGCTCGCGGCGCAGTGCCCCCCGGAGCTCAAGCTGGCCCACGGCGGCAAGGGCGTGCTCAAGCAGGCCGCGCGCCGGGTGATCCCGAGCGAGGTCATCGACCGGCCCAAGGGCTACTTCCCGGTCCCGGCGCTGACCCACCTCGAGGGCGGCTTCCTCGACCGGGTGCGCGAGTCCCTGACGTCGTCCGCGGCTCGGTCGCGCGGGCTGTTCCGGCCGGAGGCGGTCGACCGCCTGCTCGCCGACCCGAACGGCGCGCTCACCCCGCTCGGCGGCAACCCGCTGTGGCAGCTGGCCCTGCTCGAGATGTGGCTGCAGGGCCGGGGGCTCTGACGTGCCGGCGCCGACATGAGCCCGGGCGGCACGACCCCTCGACCGGCCGAGGACGGTCCGGCGTCGGGGCTGTCGGGCTTCAGCACGCGCTGGCACCGGCTGTCGGCGCAGCTGCCGGACGGGGTGGCCGCCGACGTGGTGCTCGAGTGCGGCTGGGGCCGGATCGTCTTCGGGCAGACCTTCACCTCCGCCGAGCGGCTGCGGGCGGCACTGCGCGGCGAGGAGAGCGGCCGGCGCGACATCTGCATCTACCCGCGCGAGCCCCACGTGCTGGTCGCGCAGGCTCCGCACGAGCTGTTCCTGGACCCCTCCCACACCTACCGGCTCGACCTGGCCGCCTACCGGCCCGCTCCCCCGACGAGCGCGGCGGTCGTCCGCGAGCTGCGCGACCGGCGCGACGCTGAGGCGGTCAACGCCGTCTACGCCACCGCCGGCATGCTGCGCGCCGACCCGGCGCTGCTGCTCGGCAACGCGGCCGGAACGGTCTTCACCTACCTCGTCGCCGAGGAGCCGGGAACGGGGCGCGTCGTCGGCACGGTCACCGGCGTCGACCACGCCGAGGCCTTCGGCGACCCCGAGCGCGGCACGAGCCTGTGGTGCCTGGCCGTCGACCCGCAGGCCCGGCTCGCGGGCGTCGGCGAGCACCTCACCCGCGCGCTGGCCGAGCACTTCGCGGCGCGGGGGCGCGCGTACGTCGACCTGTCGGTGCTGCACGACAACCGCAGGGCGATCAGCCTGTACGAGCGGGTCGGCTTCGTCCGGGTGCCCGTGCTGGCCCTCAAGCGCAAGAACACGATCAACGAGCGGCTGTTCGTCGGTCCGCCGGCCGAGGACTACCAGCGCCTCAACCCGTACGCGCGGATCATCGCCGACGAGGCCCGCCGGCGCGGCATCGGCGTGGAGGTCCTCGACGCCGCCTGGGGCGAGCTGCGGCTCTGGCACGCCGGCCGCTCGATCGTCACCCGCGAGTCGCTGTCGGAGCTGACCACGGCGGTCGCGATGTCGCGCTGCGACGACAAGCGCGTCACCCGCCGCATCGCCGAGCGCGCAGGACTGCGGGTGCCTCGCGGCGGACCGGCCACCGGCGACGACGCCGATGCCGCCTTCCTGGCCGAGGTCGGCGCGCTGGTCGTCAAGCCCGCCCGCGGGGAGCAGGGCAACGGCATCACCGTCGGGGTGACCGAGCCCGACGAGCTGGTCCGCGCCGTCCGGCTGGCGCGGTCGTACTGCCCCGACGTGCTGCTCGAGGAGCTCGTGCCGGGTCAGGACCTGCGGGTGGTGGTCATCGACCACGCGGTGGTGGCCGCGGCCGTCCGCAAGCCGGCCTCGGTGATCGGCGACGGGACGAGCTGCGTGCGCGACCTCATCGCCGCGCAGAGCCGCCGCCGGGCGGCGGCCACCGGCGGCGAGTCGCGCATCCCGATGGACGAGGGCACCGAGGCGACGGTGCGCGCGCACGGTCGCGACATGGACGACGTGCTGCCCGTCGGCGAGGAGCTGGAGGTGCGGCGCACCGCCAACCTCCACACCGGTGGCACGATCCACGACGTGACCGCCTCCCTGCACCCTGCCCTCGTGACCGCCGCGGTGCGCGCCAGCCGCGCCCTCGACATCCCCGTGACGGGTCTGGACTTCCTCGTCCCGGACGTCGCCGGCCCGGACCACGTGCTCATCGAGGCCAACGAGCGGCCGGGCCTGGCGAACCACTCCCCGCAGCCGACGGCCGAGCGCTTCGTCGACCTGCTGTTCCCCGAGACGGCAGCAGCGCCGACTCCGTACCGCGCTCGATGAGCCCGGTGCGCGGCGGCGAGCGGCCGCCGGTCGTCCGCAGGCTGCCCGTCGACATGGCCTACGTCCAGGACGTCCTGATCCACCTGCTCCGCACGCCGAGCCCGACCGGCCGCACCGACGAGGTCGTGCAGTACGTCGGCGAGCTCGTGATGGACCTGGGCATGGACCTCACCGTCACCCGCCGCGGCGTGCTCAACGCGACGCTGTCCGGAGTCCGGACGCGACCCGACCGGGCCATCGCCGTGCACGCCGACACGATCGGCTGCATGGTCACGCGGCTGAAGGACAACGGGCGGCTCGAGGTCACCCAGCTCGGCACGCACAGCGCCCGCTTCGCGGAGGGCGCCCACGTGACGATCTTCACCGACTCCGACCGCCTGCACACCGGCACGGTGCTGCCGCTCAAGAGCAGCGGGCACCAGTACGGCGACGAGGTCGACACCCAGGGCGTCGGCTGGCCGCTGGTCGAGGTGCGCGTCGACGAGCCGGTCGACGACGCCACGGGACTGTCCGCCCTCGGACTGCAGGTCGGCGACTTCGTGGCGCTGGACGCCAACCCGACCGTCACGTCGGCGGGCTACGTCAAGAGCCGCCACCTCGACGACAAGGCCGGGATCGCCGCCGTGCTCGGGGCCTTCAAGGCACTGCTCGACGCGAAGGTGACGCCGCTGGTCAGCGCCCACCTGCTGCTCACCATCGCCGAGGAGGTCGGGCACGGGGCCACCCACGGGCTCGACACCGACGTGGCGGAGATGATCGCCGTCGACAACGCCGTGGTGGCTCCGGGACAGCAGTCGCGCGAGGAGTGCGTCAACATCGCCATGCTCGACTCGACCGGGCCGTTCGACTACCACTTCAGCCGGCGGCTCATCGCCCTGTGCGACGAGCACGGCATCCCGAACCGCCGCGACACCTTCCGCTACTACCGCTCGGACGCCGCCAGCGCGGTCGAGGCGGGCCTGGAGATGCGCACGGCGCTCGTGGGCTTCGGCGTCGACTCCTCGCACGGCCACGAGCGCACGCACCTCGACGGCATCCGGCACGTCGCCGAGCTGCTGGCGGTCTACCTGCAGACCGACCTGACCTTCCCGGAGTGGGACACCAGCGAGCGCGGGCGGCTCGAGGAGTTCCCCAGCCGCTCGGTGCAGCCGACCCCGCTGCAGGACCGGCGGCGCTCCAGCGACCGGCTCCCGTCCGATCCGGGCTAGTCCGGGCGCGTCCGACACGCGGGGGCGGCCCCCGCGCACCGACGGAGGACGGGAGCGGGAGGATGTCCCGCCGATCGCACCCGAGCGGCCGCCCACACCCGTCCTGGAGCTGCCGTGTCCGACGAGCTCGTCTCCATCATCGTCCTGGCCCTGATCTTCGTCATCGCGACCTTCATCCCGATCAACATCGGGGCGCTGGCGTTCGTCGCCGCCTTCGGGCTGGGCTGGGCGCTGCTCGGCTACCGCGAGGACGAGATCCTCGAGGGCTTCCCGGCCGGCCTCGCGGTGACGCTGATCGGCATCACCTACCTGTTCGCCATCGCGCAGAACAACGGCACGATCGACTGGCTGGTCGCCCTCGCGGTCAAGGCCGTGCGGGGACGGCTCGTGGCGATCCCGTGGATCATGTTCGTGATCGCCGGAGTCCTGACGGCGTTCGGAGCCGTCAGCCCGGCGGCCGTGGCGATCATCGCGCCGGTGGCGCTCGGCTTCGCCTACCGCTACCGCATCAACCCGCTCCTGATGGGCCTGATGGTCATCCACGGCGCCCAGGCCGGCGGCTTCTCCCCCATCAGCATCTACGGCAGCATCACCAACGGCATCGTCGAGGACGCCGACCTCGAGAGCAGCCCGCTCACCCTGATGCTCACGAGCATCGTGTTCAACCTGGCGATCGCCCTGATCGCCTTCTTCCTGCTCGGCGGCCCCAGGCTGCTCCGCCGCAAGGCCGGGGACGACCTGCCGGAGGACACGGCTCCCGACGGGACGGCCGGGAGCGGCACGGACGACGACGGGACCTCGAGCGTCGCGGTCGGCTCAGGAGGCGGTGAGCACCGGCGTGGCCTGCACCCGCACGCCGACCAGAGCGGCCAGACCGTCGCGACGGTCGACCGTCCCGGCGCCGCGAGCCCGGACGCCGACCCCACGACGGACGCGACCGCCACGCCGTACCGCATCGCCACGCTGGTCGGGCTCGTCGCCCTGGCGGTCGGAGCGCTGCTGCTGGACCTGGACGTCGGCCTGACCGCGCTGAGCGTGGCCGTGGTCCTCGCGCTGATCAGCCCGCACACGCAGAAGAAGGCCGTCAGCCAGGTGAGCTGGCCGACCGTGCTGCTCATCACCGGCGTGCTCACCTACGTCGCGGTGCTGCAGGAGCTCGGGACGATCGACTACGTCAGCGACGCGATCGGACGGGTCGGCTCGGCCCTGCTGGCCGCGCTCCTGCTGTTCTACCTCGGCGCGGTCGTGTCGGCGTTCGCCTCGTCCACCGCGCTGCTGGGCGCGCTCATCCCGCTCGCGGTGCCCTTCCTGGCCGGCGGCGAGGTCGGCGCGGTCGGCGTCGTGGCGGCGCTCGCGGTGTCGTCCACCGTCGTCGACGTCAGCCCCTTCTCGACCAACGGTGCGCTGGTGCTCGCCAACGCCGAGGAGGAGGGCAAGGACGCGTTCTACAAGCGGCTGCTCACCGTGGGTGTCCTGGTGGTGCTGATCGCCCCGGTCGTGGCCTGGCTGGTCCTGGTGGCCCCCGGCTGGCTCTGACGCCTGGCGCGCAGTGCAGGACTGCCTGCGACGCAGCGGACGCCCGACGTCAGTGACCCGGGCCGGTCGCCGTGGCCGCCGGCGTCGTGAAGGCCGCGGTGTCGTAGTAGGTCGCGAAGCGCGTCACCTTGCCCTCGCGGTCGTGCTCGAGCAGCGAGACGCCCGCGTACCGGATCGGACGCCCGGAGGCCAGGCGGCCCTCGCTGACCCACTCGAGCTCGCTGACGGCCTCCGCGTCGACGAGACGGTGGAAGGTCGAGCCGATCCCGTCGAACAGGTCGAGGTACGCCTGCCAGAAGCGGCGGGCGCCGTCGGCTCCACGCTCCTGACCGCCCTGCTCCGGGCGGACCAGGAGCACCTCGTCGGCGAAGACGGCGAGGAAGGCGTCCAGGTCCCGGTCGCCTTCCAGGCGGACCAGGGCGTCGGCGAAGGACTGGGCTCGGCTCATGCACTCCGGGCTGCCCTGCGGACAGGCGTCGCAAGCCTGACCACGGACGGGCCACGGCGGCGGGCCGGCGCTGTCCACCCGGTGCGCCAGGCCCGCCCGCCCAGCGCGGCGGAGCTGCTCAGGCGTAGGCGTCGGCGCCCAGGTACGCCGCCAGTCCCAACCCGGTGAGACCGACCAGCACCCGCAGGAGGCGGGCCGGGGCCCGGCGGGCGACGGCCGGGCCCAGCCGCCCGCCGGCCAGGAAGCCGGCACCGAGCGGCAGGACGGCCGACCAGACGACCGGCCCGAGCAGCACGAATCCGAGCGCGGCCACGCCGTTGCAGATGCCGAGCAGCACGTTCTTCGCGGCGATCGACCGGACCGTCGTCTCACCGGTGGTGAACAGCAGCAGGGCCAGCAGCAGCACGCCGGCCGCGGCGCCGAAGTAGCCGCCGTAGATCCCGATCAGGAAGATCCCGGCGTGCAGCAGCGGCCCGGCTCGGGCCGGTGCGTGCGGTGCGAGCTCCGACGGAGCCGGTGCCACCAGCACCAGGACGCTCGCCAGCGCGATCAGCCACGGCACGACGGCCGCGAAGGCGTCCGCAGGCGTGAGCAGCAGCAGCCCGCCGCCGGCCGCTCCGCCGAGGGCCGCCGCGACGGCCAGGGGGCGCAGCCGACCGGACTGGCCGGTGAGCTCGACCTTCGAGCCCAGCGCGGAGCCGATGCCGCTGCCGACCAGGGCCACGGTGTTGGTGACGTTCGCGGCGACCGGACCGAGCCCCACGGCGAGCAGCGCGGGATAGCTGATCAGCGAGGCGAGCCCGGCGACGCTCCCGACCAGCCCCGCCGCCAGACCGGCGAGCAGCAGGACCGCCCACTGCCCGGCGCCCACTGGCCCGTCCCCCGCTCCTCGACGGCTGCCACGCTAGTGCCGCGGGTCGAGCGGGTCGGCGCTAGTCGGCGAGCCCCTTCTCGACGGCGTAGCGCACGAGCTGGGCGCGGTTGTGCAGCTGCAGCTTCGACAGCGTGTTCTGCACGTGGTTCTCGACGGTGCGGTGCGAGAGCACCAGGCGCTCGGCCACCTGGCGCGCCGTCAGGCCCTTGGCCACCAGGCGCAGCACCTCGGTCTCACGGCTGGTCAGCTTGGGGGCGCGCTCGTCGTCGGCGGTGCGGCGGTACTCCCCGAGCACCAGCCCCGCGAGCCCCGGCGTGAAGACCGCGTCCCCGGCGGCCGTGCGCCGCACGGCGTCGACGAGCTCGGCCGCCGTCGCCGACTTGACGAGGTAGCCGCTCGCGCCCGCCTTGACCGCCTCCAGGACGTCCTGCTGCTCCCCCGAGGCCGACAGCACCAGGACCTTGGTGGTGGCCGAGACCGCCCGGGCGACCTCGACCCCTGACAGCCCGGGCATCTGCAGGTCGCACACCAGCACGTCCGGCCGCGTCGCCGTGCAGACCCGCACCGCCTTCTCGCCGTCCCCGGCGGTGCCGACGACCACGAGCCCGGCCGCCGCGAGGTCGCGCTCGACCGCCTCCCGCCAGATCGGGTGGTCGTCGGCCACGACGAGCCGCAGGGGCGACGGAGCGGACGTCACGGGGTCAGCGGGGCACACGCAGCTCCACCTCCGTCCCCTGGCCCGACGCGCTGTGCACGTCGACGGTGCCACCGAGGTCGCGCAGGCGCCCGCAGATCGACTGCGCCACGCCGAGCCGGCCGTCCTTCGCGGCCTGCGCGAGCCGGCCGTCCGGGATGCCCGGGCCGTCGTCGCGCACCGTCACGGTGATGCCGTCGGGCTCGTCCTCCACGAGCAGCCAGGCGTCGGTCCGCGCGTGCCGCCGCGCGTTGTCGACGGCCTCCCCGACGGCGGCCGCGAGCTCCCGGGCGCGGTGCCCGGGCAGCAGCACGGGCGAGGCCGGCACCGCCAGGTGCACGTCCGCCCCGGTCGGCAGCAGCGTCCGCAGGTCGACCTCCCCGCTGGCCAGGACCTCCGGCCGGCCCCCCACGAGCAGCCGGCGCAGCGCCGCCTCCTGGTCGCCGGCGAGTGCGGCGAGCTGCGGGTCGCTCGACCGCCGGGAGACCAGCGCCAGCGCCTGCAGCACGCCGTCGTGCACCGAGCGCGACAGGCGCTCGCGCTCCGCGGCGGCCGACTGCAGCGCGACGGCCTCGGCGTACGCCGCCTGCGCCTGACGCGCGAGCTGCACGACGTAGCCGACCACCGCCCCGAGCAGGAACAGCAGCACCAGGCTGTTGACGGTGGCCTGCGACGCGCCGCCGCGCACGAGGACCGCCCCACCGCCGACCGTCGCGGCGGCCACGGCTCCGCCCGTCCAGCCCGACCACACCGCCCACACCAGGACGGGGGCCGCCGCCCAGCTCACCGTCACCGTCGGGTCGCCGTCCTCGATGCGGTCCCGGCTCATGATCAGCACCGAGCTGAGCAGGGCCGTGACGGTCAGCCCGAGGTCGAGCACGAACAGGGGCCAGCGGCGCAGCTCGGGCCGCGAGTAGGCGACGGCGGTGACCGCCGTCCACGCGACCATCCCGGACAGGACCGCCCAGCCCAGAGCCGGTCGGGCGTACGTCCCGCTGAAGGCGACCATCGAGCCGGCGGCGTAGAGCAGCGCGGCCAGGCGGTAGACCGCGATCGCCCGCCACAGGGCGGTGTCGAGCCGCACGGGCGGGCGGGGCGCTAGCTGGCGCGGCGGACGGGGACCCGCCCGTCGTCGACGCGCGCCTCGCGGCCGGCGCGCCGCATGACCTCGAGGTCGGCCTTGGCCTTGGTGGCGTAGGTGTCGACGTACTCCTGGCCGGACAGGACCATCAGCTCGTACATGATCTCGTCGGTGATCGACCGGAGCACGAAGCGGTCGCTCTCCATCCCGCTGTAGCGGCTGAAGTCGAGGGGCCTGCCGACGCGGACCTCCACCTTGCCCAGCTTGGGGATGAGCCGACCGGCCGGCTGCAGCGCGAACATCCCGATCAGGCCGACGGGCACCACCGGAACGCCCGCCTCCAGCGCCATGCGCGCCACGCCCGTCTTGCCGCGGTAGAGCCGGCCGTCGGGGCTGCGGGTGCCCTCGGGGTACAGGCCCAGCAGGTCACCGCGCTCGAGCACGCCGAGGCCGGTGCGCAGCGCCGCCTCGCTGGCGGCGCCGCCCGAGCGGTCGAGCGGGATCATGCCGACGCCGGAGAAGAACTGGCGCTGGAGCAGCCCCTTGAGGCCACCGCCGGTGAAGTAGTCGCTCTTGGCCAGGAAGGTGACCTTCCGAGGCACGACGAGAGGGATGATCAGGTTGTCGAGGAAGGTCGTGTGGTTGCCGGCGAGGATCGCCCCGCCCGTCACAGGCAGGTTCTCGGCACCGGTGACGTAGGGCCGGAACAGCAGCCGGAGGATCGGCGAGGCGAGCAGCTTGACCAGCCAGTAGCCCATCGTCCACCCCCTCCACGTCGGTCCCGACCCTAGTTGCGCAGACCGGTGCGGGGCAACGACTCCCGTCGGGGACGCGGACGGGTCGTGCGTGCGAACATCTGCTGAGCACTCAGCCCTACCCCGTGAGCGCCGACGCATCCGCCCGCCGTCCCCTCCCGCAGCGACACCCAGGAGACCGCCGTGCCCGCGCCTGTCCCGACCTCCTCCGTCCTTCCCGGGGCGGAGCCGGTCGACCTGCCCGGTGGACCGGTCGGTGTCCTCGTCGTCCACGGCTTCACCGGGACGACGCAGAGCGTGCGGCCGTGGGCGGAGCACCTCGCCGCCGGAGGGCTGACGGTGAGCGCCCCGCGCCTGCCCGGCCACGGCACGCGCTGGCAGGACATGAACGCGACCACCTTCGCCGACTGGTACGGCGAGGTCGAGCGCGCCTTCGACGGCCTGCGGGACCGCTGCTCCACCGTCTTCGCCATGGGGCTGTCCATGGGCGGCACCCTGGCGCTGCGTCTCGCCGAGCTGCGCGGCGAGCAGGTCGCGGGGCTCGTCGTCGTCAACGCCTCGCTGGGCACGGACCGCCGCGACGCCCGCCTCGCCCCGGCGCTCAGCCGCGTCGTGCCGTCCTTCCCGGGCATCGGCAGCGACATCAAGAAGGCGGGGACGACCGAGCTGGCGTACGACCGGCTGCCGCTGCGGGCGGTGGCGTCCCTGCAGGCGGCCTGGCCCGTCGTCGCGGGCGACCTCGCCCGCATCTGCTGCCCCGTCCTGGTCTACCGCAGCCGCGTCGACCACGTGGTCCCGCCGGTGAGCGGCCGCACGCTGCTCGAGGGCCTGGCCGGCGGCACCGTCGAGGAGCGCGTCCTCGACGACAGCTACCACGTGGCGACGCTGGACAACGACGCGCCGACGATCTTCTCCGGGAGCCTCGCCTTCGTCCGCGCTCACGCGCCGGCCGCCGCCGGGTGAGCACCGTGGACCCGTCCTCGTCCTCGGGCCGGCGCGACAACGGCCTGCAGTCGGCCGACTGGGGAGCGCTGGTCGACCTCGACCCGCGGCTGTCCGAGACGCTGCTGAGCAGCCTGGCCAGCGCCGACGTCCCCGCCTTCGTCGAGCCCGCGGCCGGCTCCGACGCCTGGACGCGCGCCGCGCAGCTGCCCGACCGGCCGCTGCACCGGCTGTGGGTCGACCCGACCAAGGCCGACACCGCCCGGTCGGTCGTCGCCGCCGAGGTCGCCGACCTGTCGGCGCTGCTCGCCGAGCACGACCCGGGCGCGACCGCCCACGGGTTCGTGCAGGCGGTCCCCCGCAGCGCCGCCGCGCGGGTGCTCCGCCCGCCGGTGCTGCCCGACCCGCCGTCCCGCCGCGGCGCCGCTCCTCCTGCGGCCGAGCCGGGGTCCGGGCCG
>CADCUB010000106.1 GCA_902805775.1 uncultured Frankineae bacterium
GCGCACCCGCACGGGCACGGCCACGGCCACGGGCACGGCCACGGGCACGAGCACGAGCAGGGCAACGGCCAGGACAACGAGCAGGGCAACGAGCAGGGCAACGAGCATGAGCACGGCCATGAGCACGGCCATGGCCACGGCCACGGCCACAAGCACGGGCACGGCCACGAGCCCCGTCAGGAGCCCGGCCATGAGCACGGCCCGCAGCACGCCCACCCTCCTGGGGGACCCACCCTGGGGGGCACCTCCCGCACCGCTCCGGACCCCGCCGCCTGACGTGCAGCCGCCTGCCACCCGGCCCGGCCCCGGCGGCCCCCACCCCGCCCCGCCGGAGCCCGCCGAGCCCGACCTGCGCCACCACGGCGACGCGGAGGCGACCCCCGGGCTGCTCGACCTCGCGGTCAACGTGCGGGGGACCGCCCCACCGCCGTGGCTGACCGGGCGGCTCGTCCGCGGCCTCGAGCGCCTGGGCGCCTACCCCGACCAGCGGGCCGCGACCGACGCCGTCTGCCGCCGCCACGACCGGCCGGCCGGCGAGGTGCTGCTCACCTCGGGGGCGGCCGAGGCCTTCGTGCTGCTGGCCCGTGTGCTGCGGCCCCGGTACGCCGTCTGCGTCCACCCCGGCTTCACCGAGCCCGAGGCCGCCCTGCGGGCCGCCGGTCACGAGGTCCACCGGCTGGTGCTGGCGCCGCCGTACGTCCTGGACCCCGCCGAGGTGCCGCCCGAGGCCGACCTGGTCGTGGTCGGCAACCCCACCAACCCCACCGGTGTCGTGCACGAGCGGCTCGCCGAGCTGTGCCGGCCGGGCCGCACGGTCGTCGTCGACGAGGCCTTCGCCGACGCCGTGCCGGGGGAGCCGCACTCGCTCGCCGGCCGAGGCGACCTGCCGGGCCTGGTGGTCGTACGGAGCCTGACCAAGACGTGGGCCCTCGCAGGGCTGCGGGTCGGCTACCTGCTCGGGCCGGCCCCGCTCGTCGCCCGGCTGCGCGACGCCCAGCCGCTGTGGGCGGTGTCGACGCTCGCCCTGATCGCCCTGGAGACCTGCCTGGCCCGCGGTCCCGTCGCCTCCGCCGCCCGCGACGCCCGAGTGACGGCCGAGCAGCGGGCGGCCCTCGAGCAGGCGCTGACCGCCGCCGGTGTCGAGGTGGGTCCCGGCTCGCGGGCGCCGTACCTGCTGTGCCGCGTGCCCGGCCGGCCCGACGTCCGCGACGCGCTGCGGACCCGAGGCATCGCCGTACGGCGCGGCGACACCTTCCCCGGCCTCACTCCCGAGCACTGGCGGACCGCCGTGCGCGGACCCGACGAGACGGCGCGGCTGGTCGCCGCCGTACGCGCGGTGCTGGCGGACGGCCCGGACCGCAGCTGAGCTCGCGGCCGGACGGCCACCTGCCGCCCGGGTGTCCCGGCGGCAGGTGGGTAGTCCGGCGCACGACGAGAGGAGCACGCCATGACCGCCACCGACCACAGCACCGACCAGGACGTCGTCGACACGCTCACCACCGACCACCGGGAGGTCGCCGAGCTGTTCGACCAGATCGTCGCGAGCGTCGACCCGGCCCAGCGGCGCGACCTGAGCGACAGCCTCATCGCCGAGCTGGTGCGCCACTCGGTCGCCGAGGAGATGCACGTCTACCCGGCGATCCGCGACCACCTGCCGAACGGGCAGGCGGCGGTCGACGACGACACGCGCGAGCACAAGGAGCTCGAGGTGCTCATGAAGGAGCTCGAGGGCGCCGACGCCTCGTCGCCGGAGTTCCTGCAGACGCTGGGCCGGATGCGCGGCCTGTTCGAGCACCACATCGCCGACGAGGAGGGCTCGCAGTTCGCGCTGCTGCGCGCCCACGTGCCCGCCGCCACGCTGGTCGAGCTCAAGGGCAAGGTCGAGACCGCCAAGAAGCTCGCGCCGACCCGGCCCCACCCGGCCTCGCCGAACGCCGAGCTGTTCCACAAGACCGTCGGACCGGGCGTCGGCCTGGTCGACCGCCTGCGCGACACGCTGACCGGCCGCTCGACCTGAGGGCCCGCTCGGAGGCGTGACCCGTCCTGCGTGACACGCCCCCGGCCGCGCACGTCCCCTGCGTTCTTGTACGGCCCGGTGCCTCGGGGCGTACGGCAGCGCAGGGGAAGTGCGGCCGGAAGGGGTTGCCAGCCTCCGGCAGCGCAGGGGAAGTGCGGCCGGGCAGGGCAACGCGCGCCGGCCCGGCGCGGCGGTCAGACCAGCCGGAGCTTGTGCTCGCCCACGGCCACGACGTCGCCCTTCCGGAGCTGACGTCCCCGGCGCAGCTCCACCCGACCGCCGACGGTCACCGCTCCCTCGGCCAGCAGCGGGCGCACGTCGGAGCCGGTGTCGACCAACCCGGCCAGCTTGAGCAGCTGTCCCAGGCGGATCCCGTCGTCGCGCACCTCGATCTCACGCACGCGGCCATGCTGCCCGACCCGGACGGTAGGTTCTGCGCGACCCCCTCCGCCGGGGAAGTCCGGTGAGAGCCCGGTGCAGGTGCGCTACTGACGTCTTCCCGCTGCTCCGGTCGCCCGGTCGGCAGGGGAGCGAGCCAGATCGCCGGCGGACCAGGGGCCGACTCCTGCACCTCCGCCCACGAGGGAGAGCCGGTCACCGTGCTCGACGTGCTCCACGCTGTCCCCCTGCTCGACCCGGCTGCGGTCCCGGTGGCGCTGGCCGCCACCAGCTTCGCCCTCGGTGCCCGCCACGGCCTCGACTGGGACCACATCGCCGCCATCACCGACCTGACCGCACCGCGGCCGGACGCCTCCTCGGGAGCCGCGACGGCGCCCGGACGCCGCGGCTTCGCGCTGTCGTTCTGGTACTGCACCGGCCACGGCCTGGTGCTCGCCGTCTTCGGCGCCCTGGTGCTCCTGCTCGGCGTCGGTCTGCCGAGCGGGCTCGACGCCGCGTTCGAGGTCCTCGTCGGCCTGACGCTGGTCACCCTCGGCGGCGTCGTGCTGTACCAGCTCGGCCGCTACCGCAGCGACTACCGCTACACCGGGCGGATCTCGCTGGTCGTGGGGGCGCTGCGCCGCGGCTGGGCGCGGGCCCGTCGCCGGGAGGTGCCCGGCGACCCGCTCGACGTCGACCGGCGGGGTGCGTTCCTCGTGGGTCTGCTGCACGGGACCGGCGCCGAGACGCCGACCCAGATCGCGCTGTTCGCGGCAGCGGGCGCCTCGGGATCGGCGCCGGCGGCCGCCCTGATACTGGGCGCCTTCGTGGCCGGGCTGGTCCTGGCCGACCTGGCGGTGGCCGGCGTCTGGCTGTCCGGCGTCCTGGGCAGCCGGCGAGCGCCGCGCGTCCAGGTCGCCCTCGGCGCGGTGACCGGCGTCGCCTCGCTCACGCTCGGGCTGCTCATCCTCACCGGGCACAGCGGCGTCGTGCCGCCCCTGACCGCCTCCTGACCCGTACGAGGTCGCGGCCCGCGGCCGACCGGTCCGGACCTGCGAGCATGGGTCCATGAGCGCCCCTGACCCCGAGCCCGACGCACCGGCCAGCGCCCCCGAGCCGGCCGCCGAGAACGCCCCCGAGCCCGCCGCCTCCGAGCCCGCTCCCGACGCGGCCGGCGCCCCCGTCGTCGGGGTCCTCGGCGGCACCGGCCCTCAGGGCCGGGGGCTCGCGCGCCGTCTCGCCCTCGCCGGCGTGCAGGTCGTCCTGGGCTCGCGCGACGCCGCTCGGGCCGCCGCCGCGGCCGACGAGCTGCCCGGCCCGGTCACCGGCGTCGGCAACGCCGACGCCGCCCGCGCCGGCGACGTGGTCATCGTCGCCGTGCCCTGGGAGGGGCACCGCGAGCTGCTCGTCGACCTCGCCGCCGAGCTCGCCGGCAAGGTCGTCGTGGACTGCGTCAACCCCCTGGGCTTCGACAAGCAGGGGGCCTACGCGCTCCCCGTCGAGGAGGGCAGCGCCGCCCAGCAGGCGCAGGCCGTGCTGCCCGACAGCCGGGTCGTCGGTGCCTTCCACCACGTCAGCGCCGTGCTGCTGCTCGACGAGGACGTCGCGTCGATCGACACCGACGTGCTCGTGCTCGGTGACGACCGGGAGGCGACCGACCTGGTGCAGGCGCTCGCCGACCGGATCCCCGGCATGCGCGGCGTCTACGGCGGACGGCTGCGCAACGCCTCCCAGGTCGAGGCGCTCACCGCCAACCTCATCTCGGTCAACCGCCGCTACAAGGCCCACGCGGGGCTGCGCGTCACGGACGTCTAGGCCGTGCACGACGACCTCGGCCGGCTCGTCGAGGCGCCGGCGCGGGTCGACCGGGTGGTCTCGCTGGTGCCCTCGCTCACCGAGGCCGTGGCCGCGACGGCGCCCGGCCTGCTGGTCGGCGCCACCGCCTGGTGCTCCCACCCGACCGACCTCGACGTCGCACGGATCGCCGGCACCAAGAACCCCGACGTCGCCGCGGTCCTCGACCTGCGGCCCGACCTCGTGGTCGCCAACGCCGAGGAGAACCGCGCGGTCGACCTCGACGCGCTGCGGGCCGGCGGCCTCGCCGTGTGGGTCACCGCGCCCGAGACCGTCCCGCAGGCGCTGCGGTCACTGGACCGGATGCTCGCCGCCTGCCGGCTCGAGCGCCCAGGGTGGCTCGACGACGCCGAGGCGGCCTGGTCCGAGGTCCGGCCCGGGCCGGTGCGGCGGGCGGTCGTCCCCGTGTGGCGACGGCCCTGGATGACGCTCGGCCGCGACACCTTCGCCGGCGACGTGCTGGCCCGGCTCGGCGTGCACAACGTGCTCGCCGGCGCGGCCGACCGCTATCCGAAGGTCCGGCTCGACGAGCTGCCGCCGCACGACCTGGTGGTCCTGCCCGACGAGCCGTACGCCTTTGCCGCCGACGACGGGCCGGAGGCGTTCCCGGGAGTGCCGGCCGCGCTGGTCAGCGGACGCCACCTGACGTGGTACGGCCCCTCGCTCGTCGAGGCGCCGGAGCTGCTGCGCCGCCAGCTCGACGTCGGCTGAGCGGCCCGGGCACGCCCGGGCGGCACCCCGGCCCGGGCACGCCCGGGCCGGGGTCTCAGCGGAAGCTGTGCTCCGGGCCGGGGAAGCGGCCCTCGCGGACGTCCTCGGCGTACTCCCGCGTCGCCTCGGCGAGCACCCCGCGCAGGTCGGCGTAGCGCTTGACGAAGGTGAGCGGCGCGCCGGGGGTCAGGCCGGCCATGTCGGTCCAGACCAGCACCTGCGCGTCGCAGCCGACGCCCGCACCGATGCCGATCGTCGGGACCACGAGCTCCTTGGTGACCCGCTCGGCCAGGTCGGCGGGCACCGCCTCGAGCACGACGGCGAACGCCCCGGCGTCCTGCAGCGCGAGCGCGTCCTCGATCAGGCTGTGCGCGGCGTCCTGCCCCCGGCCCTGGACCTTCAGGCCCATCACCAGCTCGGACTGCGGGGTCAGCCCGACGTGCCCCATCACCGGCACGCCGGCCGAGACGAGCAGCTCGACCTGCGCCGTCACCCGGCGCCCGCCCTCCAGCTTGACCGCGTGCGCCCCGCCCGACTGCAGGAAGCGGGCGGCCGTGGCGAGCGCCTGCTCGGGGGAGGCCTGGTAGCTGCCGAACGGCAGGTCGGCGACGACCATCGGCCGGGTCGTCGACCGGACGACCGCGCGCACCAGGGGCAGCAGCTCCTCGACGGTCACCGGGACCGTGGTGGCGTGCCCGAGGACGTTGTTGCCGGCCGAGTCGCCGACGAGCAGCACCGGGATGCCGGCCTGCTCGAAGATGCCTGCGGTGAGCATGTCGTACGACGTGAGCATCGCCCACCGCTCGCCGCGGTCCTTGGCGCGCTGCAGGTCGCTGGGCCGGACCCGTCGGTTGGTGACGCCGCCGTACAGGGTGGGGATGTCGGACATGGGGCGCCGCCTCCGTCGTGACTCGGGGCCGGCCCTCGGGTGGAGCTGCGGTCCCCGGACGCCTCCAGGGTCGCACTCCCGGCGGCCCGCGTCGCCGTGGGACGGGTCACACCGCACGGACCTGCGGAACGGTTGCGTCTCGCAAGTCCGGTCCGTACCGTCGTCGCCGCGGCCGACGCTGCGCGGCACCCCGCCGTGCGACCGCCCGGAGTCCAGCGCTGCCGCGGAGGAGGCCGATGACCGCCGTCACCGGTGCCCCGGCGACCGCGCGCCAGCTCGGCCGTCCGCGCGACCCCCGGCTCGACGCGGCCATCGTCGGCGCGACGCTGCAGCTGCTCGCCGAGAGCGGCTACGCCGCCCTCACCATGGAGGCCGTCGCCGCGCTGGCGGGCGTCGGCAAGGCCACGCTCTACCGCCGCTACGCCGGCAAGGAGCAGCTCGTCGTCGACGCGGTGGCCACGCTGTCCGAGGCGCCCGAGGTGGTCGAGGGCGCCAGCGTGCGCGACGAGCTGGTGGCCCGGCTCGAGGCGGTCCGCCGCAAGAGCGACTCCTCCCTGGCCGGCAAGATCTTCCCCCGCCTGATCAGCGCGGCCGCCGACCACCCCGAGCTCATGCGCTCCTACCGCCGGCAGGTCCTCGCGCCGCGGCGGGCGGCCTTCGCGGCGACGCTGCAGCGGGGCGTCGCCTCGGGGGTCGTGCGCGCGGACGTCGACGTCGAGCACGCCATCGACATGCTCGTCGGGCCGATGGCCTACCGCAACCTGATCCGCACCGAGCCGCCGCCCGGTCCCGAGCTGGCTGCCCGCATCGTCGACGACGTGCTGACCGCCCTCGCTCCCCGACCCGACCAGGGTCGTGACCGGTGCACGTCCCCGCAGGAGGACCCCGCATGACCGCCCCCGACGCTCCTGCGGCGCTCACCCACCGGCAGATCATGGTCATCCTGTCGGGCCTGCTGCTGGGGATGTTCCTCGCCGCGCTCGACCAGACGATCGTCTCGACCGCGATGCGCACCATCGCCGACGAGCTCAACGGCCAGACCGCGCAGGCGTGGGTCACGACCGCCTACCTGATCACCTCGACGATCTCGACGCCGCTGTACGGCAAGCTGTCCGACTCGTACGGCCGCAAGCCCTTCTACCTGTTCGCGATCGGCATCTTCCTCGTCGGCTCGGTGCTCTGCGGGCTGGCGCAGTCGATCTACGAGCTGGCGGCGTACCGGGCCGTCCAGGGCCTGGGCGCGGGCGGCCTGATGTCGCTGGCCTTCGCCATCGTCGGCGACCTCGTGCCGCCGCGCGAGCGCGGGCGCTACCAGGGCTGGTTCATGGCCGTCTTCGGCACCAGCAGCGTGCTGGGTCCCGTCCTCGGCGGCAGCTTCGCCGGCCAGGAGACCCTGCTCGGGGTCGACGGCTGGCGGTGGATCTTCTACATCAACGTGCCGATCGGCCTGCTCGCGCTCGCGGTCGTCAGCCGCCGCCTGAGCCTGCCGCGCCGTACGAGCACGACGCGCGTCGACTACCTGGGTGCCGCGCTGCTGGCCGCGTGCATCGTGCCGGTGCTCCTGGTCGCCGAGAAGGGCCGGGAGTGGGGCTGGGCCTCGGCGCTGACGCTGGGACTGGTGGCGCTCGCGGCGGTGTCGCTCGTCGGCTTCGTGCTGCGCGAGAAGGCCGTCGGCGAGGCGGCGATCCTGCCGCTGCGCGTCTTCCGCAGCAACGTGTTCAGCCTGACCAGCGTCACCTCGCTGCTCGTCGGCGCCGGCATGTTCGGCGGGCTGGTCGTGCTGCCGCTGTACCTGCAGATCGTGCGCGGCTCGTCCCCGACCGAGGCCGGGCTGCAGCTCATCCCGCTCATGGTCGGCATCTTCGCCACCTCGACCCTGGCGGGCGCGGTGATGATGCGGACCGGGCGCTACAAGCTGCTGCCGACCTTCGGCACCGCGCTGATGTTCGTCGCCCTGCTGCTCATGTCGACGCTCGGCGTCGACACGCCCATCCCGCTCGCGATGCTCTACATGGTGGTGATGGGCGCCGGGCTCGGCCTGTCGATGCAGACGCTCGTGATCAGCGTGCAGAACGCGCTGCCCCCGAAGGACATGGGCGTCGCGACGTCGTCCGTCACCTTCTTCCGCTCGCTCGGCGGGACGCTGGGCGCAGCAGTCTCGCTGGCCGTGCTGTTCGGCTCGCTCGCCGGCAACATCCAGTCGCGGGCGGCCGCCGCCGGCCTGCCGCAGGAGGTCCGCGACCGCTTCGCGAGCGCTCGCGCGCTCGACGACAGCTCGGTCATCGCCACCCTGCCGGACGCGGTGCAGGCGGTCGTGCTGCAGGGCTTCGCCGACTCGACCTCCACCGTGTTCCTCACCGTGGCCTTCCTGCTGGTGCCGGCCTTCGTGCTGACGCTGCTGGTCGAGGAGATCCCGCTGCGTGCCCAGGGCGGGATCGCCGCGGCGCAGGCCGAGGCCGGCACCGAGGAGCGGCTGTCGGCCTCGCGGGCCGAGAGCGCGGTCCTGTAGCCCCGGGGGCTACGCTCCGGGCCACGCGCTCAGGGAGGCAGACCATGGCGACCACGCTCGACGACCCCGGCGTGCAGGCACTGCTCGCCAAGAAGAACCACGCGGTCGTGTCCACCCACAACGAGGACGGCTCGATCCACTCCACGGTCGTGTGGGTCGACGTCGAGGACGGCCGGCTGGCGGTCAACAGCGCCGTCGGGCGCAAGTGGCCGACCAACCTCGACCGCGACCCGACCATCGCGCTCGTCGTCTACGACGAGGACAACCCCTACGACTACGTCGAGGTGCGCGGCACCGCTCGCGGCACCACCGAGGGCGCCGACGGCCACATCGACCGGCTCGCACAGAAGTACATGGGCGCCGACAGCTACCCGTTCCGGCAGGCGGGGGAGCAGCGGATCACCTACCTGGTCGAGCCGGCCCTGATCCGCCACGCCAAGCAGGGCTGAGCCCGGCGGGCGCCGGCTGCAGCGCCGATCATGCAGTTGTTGCTCACCTCCCACGCTCGGCGAGCGGGCAACAACTGCATGATCGGCGGGGGGACGTGCGGCGGGCGCTGCGCTCAGTGCCCCTCGGGGCGGGCCTGCTCCGGCTCGGCGGCCGTGGGGGCAGCGGCCTCGCGCCAGCGCGAGGTGATCGGGAGCCGGCGGTCGCGTCCGAACGCCCGGCCGGTGATCTTCGGCCCGGGGGGCGACTGGCGGCGCTTGTGCTCGGCGGCGTCGACCAGCGCGACGACCCGGTCGACCGTGCGCGGGTCGAAGCCGTCCGCGACCAGCTCGCTGCGCCCCCGGTCCCGCTCGACGTAGGCGTCGAGCAGCGGGTCGAGCACGTCGTACGGCGGCAGGCGGTCGCTGTCGAGCTGGCCGGGAGCCAGCTCGGCCGACGGCGGCTTCTCGATGCTGCTCTCCGGGATGGGCGGGGCCTCGCCGCGCGCGGCGGCGACCCGGTTGCGCCAGCGCGCCAGGGCCCAGACCAGCGACTTCGGCACGTCCTTGATCGGGGCGAAGCCACCCGCGCTGTCGCCGTACAGCGTGGAGAAGCCGGTCGCCGCCTCGCTCTTGTTGCCGGTCGTCAGGACCAGGTGGCCGTGCTCGTTGGACAGCGCCATGAGCGTGGTCCCGCGCACCCGGGCCTGCAGGTTCTCCACCGACAGCCCGGTCAGCGGCACCGCCGCGAGCCAGGCGTCGACCACCGTCCGGATCGGGACCAGCGACCAGTGCAGCCCCTGCCGCTCGGCGAGGTCCTCGGCGTCGCGCACCGAGTGGTCCGAGGACCACTCGCTCGGCATCCCGACGACGTGGACCCGGTCGGGCCCGAGCGCGTCGCAGGCGATCGTCGCCACCAGCGCCGAGTCGATGCCGCCCGACAGTCCGAGCACCACCGACCGGAAGCGGTTCTTCTCCACGTAGCCGCGCACCGCCGTGACCAGCGCCCCCCACACCTCCGCCTCGTCCTCCAGCGGCGCAGCGACGCCCGGCACGACCGGGGCGTACGGGGCCAGTGGCGCATCGGACAGCACGACGCGCTCGACGACCATGGTCGTCCCGTCGCCCGCGTCGACCGCTCCGCGGCCGTCGTCTCGGGCCGCAGCCAGGTCGAGGTCGACGACCATCAGCCCCTCCTCCCACAGGGGGGCGCGGGCGAGCAGGCTCCCGGCGGCGTCGACCACGAGCGAGTCGCCGTCGAAGACCAGCTCGTCCTGCCCGCCGACGGTGTTGACGTAGACCAGCGGCGCGCCTGCCTCGACGGCCCGGCGGGCCGCGAGCGGGCCGCGGACGTCGTCCTTGCCACGCTCGTAGGGCGAGCCGTTGATGCAGACCACGAGCCCGGCCTGCGCCGTGCGGGCCACGCGGACCGGGCCGCCCTCCTGCCACAGGTCCTCGCAGACGACGACGGCCACGTCGACGCCGTGCACGCGCACGACCGGCAGCCGGTCGCCGCGCACGAAGTAGCGGAACTCGTCGAACACGCCGTAGTTCGGCAGGTGGTGCTTGGCGTAGCGCGAGACCACCCGTCCGCCGTGCAGGACCGCGGCGGAGTTCTGCGGCTCGCCGGCGGGCCGGCCGAGGGCGGGGGAGGGCTTCTCACTGCGGCCGCAGTAGCCGACGACGACCGCGACGTCGCCGGCGCCCTCGCCGGCCAGGCGGGCGGCGAGGGCGTCCAGCCCGTCCAGGCTCGCCTGCACGAACGACCGGCGCAGCACGAGGTCCTCCGGCGGGTAGCCGGTCAGCACCATCTCGGGGAACGCCACCAGGTGGCAGCCCTGCTCGACGGCGTGCGCCGTCCAGCGGCTGATGCGGTCGGCGTTGCCGGCGAGGTCGCCGACCGTGCTGTCGACCTGCGCCAGTCCGATCCGCAGCTGCGCCATGCAGCGAGGCTACGGTCGCCGAGCGACCGGTGCGCGCCTACGTTCCGGCGGCGGTCAGGGCGTCGTACTCCTCGTCGGTGAGCTGCACGTCGGCGGCGGCGCAGTTCTCCTCGAGGTGCGCCGGCGACCCCGTGCCCGGGATCGGGAGCATGACGGGGGAGCGGCGCAGCAGCCAGGCCAGGGCGAGCTGGGCGTGCGTCGCGGAGTGGGCCGAGGCGATCTCGTCCAGGAGCCCACCGGGGCGGGCGAGCTCGCCCGCGGCGACCGGGAACCAGGGGATGAAGCCGATGCCGTGCTGCTCGCAGTACGCCAGGACGTCCTCGGACTGGCGGTTGCCGAGGTTGTAGAGGTTCTGCACGCTGACCACCTCGAACACCTCGCGGGCGGCCTCGACGTCCTGGACGCTCACCTCCGACAGGCCGAGGTGCCGGATCTTGCCCTCGTCCTGCATGTCCTTCATGACGCCGAACTGGTCGGCCGCCGGGACCTCGGGGTCGATGCGGTGCAGCTGCCACAGGTCGATCCGCTCGACGCCGAGGCGCCGCAGCGACATCTCGACGCCCTGCCGCAGGAACTCCGGCTTGCCGCAGACCGGCCACACGTCGGGCCCGTTGCGCAGCAGGCCGCCCTTGGTCGCGACGACGACGCCGTCGTAGGGGTGCAGCGCCGTGCGGATGAGGTCCTCCGAGACGTACGGCCCGTAGCTCTCGGCGGTGTCGATGAAGTCGACGCCGAGCTCGACGGCCCGGCGCAGCACGGCCAGGGCGGTGTCCGGGTCGGCGGGCGGTCCCCAGATGCCGGGTCCGGTGATGCGCATGGCGCCGTAGCCCAGGCGCGTGACGGTCAGGTCGCCGCCGAGGGTGAAGGTGCCGCTCGCGGCGACGCTGCCGGTGGTGCTGCCGATGGTGCTGCTCATGCGGGCTCCAGGGTCAGAGGTGAGGACGGGGGTCGGGACGTCGCGCGCCGCAGCTCGACGGGGGCCGCGCACACCGTTCGCCGCGGGCGCCGGGCACGTCCGTCTGCGCCCCTACCCCCTCGGCCGACGCCTGCACCGGGAGGTTCCGACGGCCGTCTCGGGGCAGGCAGAACGGGTCCGACCGATCCCCAGGGAGTCCGCATGACCACCTCCGCCGTCCTCGCTCGCGGGCTGGGCCTGGCGAGCCTCGCGCTCGGCGTGCCGCAGGTCGCCGCCCCCGACCGCTTCGCCGAGGCCGTCGGCGCGCAGCCGACGCCGCAGGCCCGCGACCTCACGATCGGGATCGGCATCCGCGAGCTCAGCGCCGCCGCCGGCCTGCTGACCCGAGGCTCCTCGCCCACCTGGCTGTGGTCACGGGTCGCCGGCGACGTGATGGACCTCGTGCTGCTGGGCCGCGCCCTGCGGGGCGGCGCCCGGGGGCGCACGGTCGCCGCCACGGTCGCCGTGGCCGGCCTGACCGCCGTCGACCTGCGCGCGGCCCGGCGCAGCGGCCGCGGCAGGCCGCCGACGTCCTCGTCCGCGCCGTCCGCGTCCGGAGCCGCGTCGGCCCCCGGCCCGTCGGCATCGTCCTCGTCGTCCTCGTCGTCCGGCTCCGACCTGGAGCTCACCGCCGCGGTCACCGTCGCCCGGTCGCCTCAGGAGGTCTACGACTTCTGGCGCGGCCTGGAGCGGCTGCCCTCGTTCATGTGGCACCTGCAGTCGGTCGAGTGGGTGGGCGAGGGCCGCACCCGGTGGACCGCTCAGGCGCCGGTCAAGAAGTCGGTGACCTGGGAGGCCGAGCTGGTCGAGGACGTCCCCGGCGAGGTCATCGCCTGGCGCTCGCTGCCCGGGGCGGACATCGACAACAGCGGCAGCGTCCGCTTCCGCGAGGCGCCCGCCGGGCGCGGCACCGAGGTGCGCGTCCACATCCGCTACGCCCTGCCGGGCGGTCGCGCCGGAGCGCTGGTCGCCCGCCTGGCGGGGGAGGAGCCGCACCAGCAGGTCGAGGACGACCTCCGGCGCTTCAAGCAGGTGATCGAGACCGGCGCCGTGGTCCGCTCCGAGGGCAGCCCGGAGGGCCCCAGCGCCCGCCGGCAGCTCCTGCAGCACCCCGGCTCCCCGAGCGCCGGCACGTGACCCGGCGCCGTACCGCCCTGCCCCGTACCGCCCTGCCTCGTACCGCCCTGTCCCGTACCGACCGGAGAAGTGGAGTGACGACGTGAAGGCCACCTGCTGGATGGGACGCAACACCGTCGAGGTGGTCGACGTCCCCGACCCGAAGATCCTGGACGAGCGCGACGCGATCATCCGCATCACGTCCACCGCCATCTGCGGCTCGGACCTGCACCTCTACGACGGCTACGTCCCGGAGATGAAGCGCGGAGACATCCTCGGCCACGAGTTCATGGGCGAGGTCGTCGAGACCGGCAAGGGCGTCGGCAACCTGTCGGTCGGCGACCGGGTCGTGGTGCCGTTCCCGATCGCCTGCGGGGCGTGCGAGCAGTGCCGCAACGGCATGACCTCGGTCTGCGAGAACAGCAACCCCAACAGCGGCATGGCCGAGAAGCTCTGGGGCCACGCGACCTCGGGCATCTTCGGCTACTCCCACCTCACCGGCGGCTTCGCCGGCGGACAGGCGGAGTACGCCCGGGTGCCGTTCGCCGACGTCGGTCCGATGAAGGTCCCGAGCTCGCTGACCGACGAGCAGGTGCTGTTCCTCACCGACGTCTTCCCCACGGGCTACATGGGCGCCGAGATGTGCGACATCTCGCCCGGCGACACCGTCGCGATCTGGGGCGCCGGTCCGGTCGGCCAGTTCGCCGCCGCGAGCGCCGCGCTGCTCGGCGCGCACCGGGTCGTCGTGATCGACCGCTTCGACTACCGGCTGGACATCGTCGCCCGGCACACCGGCGCGCAGACGCTGAACTACGAGCAGGTCGACGTGCGCGACGCCCTGCAGGAGATCACCGCCGGGCGCGGCCCGGACGCCGTCATCGACTGCGTCGGGCTCGAGGCGCACCACCCCAACGCGGCGCTGCACACCTACGACCGCGTCAAGCAGGCCACCCGTGCCGAGAGCGACCGGGGCCACAGCCTGCGGCAGATGATCACTTCGGTGCGCAACGGTGGCGTCGTGTCCATCGTGGGCGTCTACGGCGGCTTCGTGGACAAGTTCCCGATCGGCTCGCTGATGAACAGGTCGCTGACGGTGCGCACCGGCCAGACCCACGTGCACCGCTACCAGCACGGGCTGCTCGCCAGGATCGAGCGGGGCGAGATCGACCCCAGCTTCATCGTCACCCACCGGGCGTCGCTGTCGGACGCCCCGGCGATGTACGAGACCTTCAAGAACAAGCGCGACGACTGCCTGAAGGTGGTCCTCACGCCCTGAGGCGCGCCGCGGCTCCGTCCTGCCAGAAGCGCTCGAGCAGGTCAGGGCTGAGCGGAGGACTGTGCAGGAAGCCCTGCTGCCACTCGACGCCGAGCCCGTCGAGGCGGGCCGCCTCCTGCTCGCGCTCGATGCCCTCGGCGATCACCGGCAGCCCCAGGTCGTGCACCAGGCCGACCAGCCCGCCGACGAAGGCCGACATGCGCTCGTCGCCGGACAGGCGGTGCACGAACGAGCGGTCGAGCTTGAGGCGGTCCAGGGGCAGGTCGGCCAGGTAGGACAGCGAGGAGTAGCCGGTCCCGAAGTCGTCCAGCGCGACCGACATGCCGGTGGCCCGGACGTCCTCGAGCAGCGCCGGGCCGTCGGCGGCGAGCACCTCGGACTCGGTGAGCTCGAGGCACAGCGCCGACGGCGGCAGGCCGTGCTCGCGCAGGCGGCGCGCGACGCCGGCCAGGAACGACGGGTCGGCCAGCACCTCGGCTCCGACGTTGACCGACACCTGCACGTCGAGCCCCTGCCCGCGCCAGCGCCGGAGGTCGTCGAGGGCCAGCGCCAGCACCACCTGCGTGAGCTCGCCCATGCGGGCGCTCTGCTGCACCAGCGGGAGGAACGCTCCCGGCAGCAGCAGTCCGCGCCGCGGGTGCTGCCAGCGCACGAGCGCCTCGACCTGGTGCCCGGGCGGCGCGCAGGCGCTGCGGGCCAGGATGGGCTGGTAGGCCAGCCGCAGCTGACCGCCGCGCAGAGCCGTGTCGAGGTCCACGATCTCGTGCAGGCGCACCTCCGCCGCCGCGTCGTGCGAGGGCTCGTACTCCGCCCACGCGGTCCGGGTGCGCTTCGCGCGGTACATCGCGATGTCGGCGTGCCGCATGAGCGTGCCCGGCAGCGCACCCCGGCCGCGCGCCAGCCCGATGCTCGCCCCGACCCGCACCACACCCGCGACCGACGTGAGGGGAGCGGCGAGGGCAGCGGTGATGCGGGCCGACAGCTGACGCGGGAGGTCGGAGCCCTCCTCGACGCTCAGCAGGACCGCGAACTCGTCGCCGCCCAGCCGAGCGAGCGTCGTGCGCGACTCCGGTGGCGGGTCGAGGACGACGCCCCGCAGGCGCGCAGCCACCTCCACGAGCGCGGCGTCACCGGCGCTGTGGCCGTGGGCGTCGTTGAGGTCCTTGAAGTTGTCGAGGTCGATGATGAGCAGGGCGAGCTGCCGGTCCTCCCGCGAGGCCAGCGCGTGCAGGCGCTCGAGCAGCAGCCGACGGTTGGGCAGCCCGGTCAGCGGGTCGTGCAGCGCCGCCCGGTGAGCGGCCAGGTGCGCGCGGTTCTGCTCGGACAGCGAGGCCCGCGCCTGGCGCAGGAGCCGGTCGTGGTCGAGCGCGACCGCGATGACGGCGCCGATCTGGGTGACGAAGCGCTCGTCCTCGTCGTCCAGCTCCGGCGGCTCGTCACGCGTGACGCCCAGCACCGCGATGACCCGGCCGCGCACCCGCAGCGGCACCAGCAGGAGGCTGACCATCCCGAAGGTCGCGGCGTAGGCCTGGTAGGCGGGCTGCATCACGGGCAGCCAGACCGCCAGCTCGGCCGGGCCGAGGCGGACGTTGTCGCCGACGCGCCAGACGTGCGGGAGGACGCCCTCGGTGTCGCTGTGCGAGGCGCCCGGCGACTCGCGCACGACGTACGCGCGCCGCGCCGGGTCCCGGTGGGTCGTGGCCCGCAGCCGGATGTGGCCCTCGTCGTCGCGCCGCCACAGCGCAGCGGCGTCGCCGACCAGCTCGCTGACCCGCTGCACCACGTCGAGCTCGAGCGCCGAGGTGGAGGCCGGTTCGGCGAGCCGCAGGCTGAGCTCCGCGATCGCGGACGCCCGCTGGCGCTCGTCCGGAGGCGGCAACCGCCGGTTCGTCACAGCGTCATGCTGTCACGGTCACGCAGTGCGGCTGAGGCACACAGGCGCGGAGGCTGCCCGACGGGTCGCGGACGGTGCCCGGCGGGCTGCAGCCGGACCCGGAGGTCCGACCGCAGCCCGCGGGACTCCACCCCTGTCAGCCGGCGAAGCGCGTGGCCGTGACGAAGTTGCGCTCGCGGGTCAGGATCGTCTCGGCGCCCGGGACGCCCGGTGCGCGGACCGCCACCTGCGTACGCGCCTGCTCGGCGCTGCCCTCGATCGACAGGTAGGTCAGCCACCCGTTGCTCGCCCAGTCCGGGTCGAAGGCGTTGGCGCGCACCAGGCGCAGGCCGCGGCCGTCGATGCCGACCGAGTAGACGTCGGGCAGGTCCTCGCCGTCGGTGAAGCGCGAGAACAGCACGCGCCGCCCGTCGGGGGAGAAGGCTCCACCGACGTCCTCCGTGTCGGCCCGCCCGGTGACCCGCGTGAGCCCGGTGCCGTCGGTCCGGACGGTGAAGACGTCGGTGTTGTCCAGACCGCCGGAGCTGACGACCCGGGTGAAGATGAGCCGCCCCCCGTCCGGCGAGAAGCGGACGGTCAGTGCGCCGGCACCGGTGACCCGGCGGACGTCACCGCCCGCGGCGTTCGAGGTGAAGATGTTGGCGGTCTCGCCCTCCTGGCGGACGAACGCCAGCCGCTGGCCGTCCCGCGAGACGTCGAGCGTCACGGCGTCGGCCTGCTCGCGGCGAGGAGTACCGCCCGCCTGCGACACCGAGTCGACGGCGAACTGGCCTCCCTCCTCGTCCAGGCTCAGGAGGCTGAAGTAGACCCGGAACCGGTCGTCCGACCAGGCCTGCGCGGTCAGCAGCCGACGGTCGTCGGCGACCAGCGTGCGCGCCACGCCGGTGAGCGGGTTCAGCCGGGCGACGGCGCTCGCGACGCCCTCCTCCTCGCCCGGGGCGTCGGTCGACTTGACCACGGAGTACGCGATCTGCGGCGGCGTGCCTGTCGCGGCGGTGGCCCGCGCCTTGACGCCCTGCGGACGTACGGAGACGTCGCCGGCCACGACCGGCGGCTCGGACAGCAGGGAGAAGGCGTCGGTCGGCGTCGCGGCACCGGCAGAGGCGGGGGCGAGCGTGAGCGCCGTGGCGGCGCAGAGCGTCGCGCACACGGTCGCGCGACGGGAGAGGGACGGGACGTGGACCATCTGGCCTCCAGGGGACCGGTCGAAGCGCTGACCGCTCAGCGCCGGGGGACCCTATCCCTGCGGGTGAGTGGCTCGGTACGCCCTGCGACCAGAGGCAGGGAAGTGTGTCTCGGACGTCGCCTCTCGGGTGAGGCAGCCGTCGCCGCCACGTACGGCCTCCCGCTGAGGAGTGCCCGAGAATGTCCCGATGACGAGCTTCGTAGCCTCCTCCGGTCCCGAGGACGCCCCCTGCGTCGTGCTCCTGCACGGCGTCGGCACGAGCGGGTGGATGTGGCAGCGGCTGGCCGCGGTCCTCGACCGGGACCTGCACGTGCTGGTCCCCGACCTCCCGGGACACGGGCGCAGCAACGCGCAGCGCTGGACCTCTGTGGCCGACACGGTGGCGGCGCTGGCGGACCTGATCGCCGCCCGGGCGGCCCACGGGCGGGCGCACGTCGTCGGTCTGTCCCTGGGCGGCTACATCGCGGCTCAGCTGGCCGCCGACCGGCCGGACGTCGTCGACAGCGCCGTGCTGAGCGGCGTCAGCGTCCTGCCGTTCCCGCACCCGACGCTCATGCGCACGGCCGGGTTGCTGATGGCGCCCTTCATGACCTCCGGTCCGGTGCTGCGCGCCAACGTCAAGGCGTTGGGGGTGCCGCCGGAGGACGTCCCGGCCTACCTGGACGCGGCCAGGGCGATGGCGCGCGGGACCTTCCGGCGTGTCGGCGGTGAGCTGATGACCTTCCGCGTGCCCGAGCGGGCCGCGGCGTCGCCGGCCCGGGTCCTGGCGGTCGCCGGCGGCAACGAGCACGCGCTGGTCCTGCGGTCCCTGGCAGAGCTGGCCGCCGGCTACCCGAACGGCGAGGCGTGCATCGCGCCGGGGGTCGGACACGCCTGGAGCGGTGAGGCACCGGAGCTGTTCGCAGCCATGGTCCGGGCGCAGGTCGAGGGCGAGCAGCTGCCGGCCGGTCTGGTCCCGGTGCCGGCGTGAGGTGGTGCGCCGGAGCCGTCCGGCCGGGCTGGAGGCGGCGTCCGTGCCGCGCTGGTGACGAGTGCCGCGCGGGTCGGCGCAGGTGTCACGGCCTTCCCGGGACGGCACGCGCTCGACGCAGGTCTGCAGCGCCATGTGGGTGCGGGTGTTGCGCAGGCCCTTCACGTGGTCAGCGGCGGGCGTCCTGCCAGCCGGCCGCGCCGACCAGGGCTGCGTCGTCCCCGAGCTGCGCGGGCACGACCGCTATCGGTACCGGCAGGCCTCGGGGGCCGGCTCGGTCGACGGCGAGGCGGAGGGCGTCGAGCAGCCCCGGTGCGTGACGGCCGAGTCCGCCGCCGATGACCAGGCGCTGCGGGCAGTACAGGTGCGCGAGGCCGACCGCGCACGCGCAGGCGGCGTGCAGCGCACGAGCCCAGACGTCCGCGGCAAGCGGGTCGTGCGGAGCGAGCGCGAGGACCTGCGCGGCATCGGCGGGCAGGCCGGCGGCTGCCCCCGCGCGAGCCACGGCAGTGCCCGAGGCGAGGGCTTCGACGGTCCCGTGCGCGCACGACATGTCGACGACGACGTGGCCGACCTCGGTGCCGGAGCGCCGCCCGGCCACGAGCCGACCGCCGAGGACCGCGCCCGCGCCGACGCCCGTCGACAGGGTGACGTAGACGACGTCGTCGGCGCCACGGCCCGCGCCGAAGCGGTGCTCGCCGACGGTCGCGAGGTCCGCGTCGTTGGCCAGGGCCACCGGCACGCCCAAGGCGTCGCCGAGGTCGGTCTCGGTGAGGGACGCGACCCAGCCGGGCGGCAGGTTCGGGGCGTGCTCCAGCCGGCCGGTGGTGTGCAGCACCCGCCCTGGGACGCCGATCACGGCGGAGTCGGGGGACGTGCGACCTGCCAGGGCGCCGGCCATCCCGGTGACCGCTCGTGCGCACGGCTGGTCGCGCGGCGTGGGCAGGACGACGCGCTCGAGGATCTGCCCGTCCCCGGTGACGAGGGCGGCCCGCATGCGGGTGCCGCCGAGGTCGACCGCGAGGACCGTCACGCCGTGGCGGCGGGGGCGGGGGCGGGGGGACCTTCCGCGTGCCCGCCGGACTGCGACCGCATCGCGGACAGCCACCGGTCGGCGTAGCCGCCTTCGCCGCGGGGGCTGCGCCCGAACAGGGCGGTGGTGAGGACGTAGGCCGGCACGCCCTCCTCGACCGCGGCAAGGGCGGTCCACTTGCGCACCATCTCGACGAAGTGACCGGCTCCGCTGCGCGCCTGGAGGTCGTGGTGCATGCCTGTCCTCTCCGGCGGCGCCGTCCGGCCCTGCCTGCGCCTGCTCGGTGTCGCCCCCCACGGGGCCGTTACGGCCGCTTCCTGAGCTGTAACGGCGCTCTCCACCGCCGCACTGCGGTGAGGTGCTCGACGATCTCGTCCTGGTCCTGGCGATCGCTGCCGTGGTCCCGCTCGCGCTCGCGTCGCTGCCCCGTCTCGCCCTTCCCGCACCGGTCGTGGAGATCCTCGCCGGCATCGTCCTCGGCCCGGGCGTCCTGGCCGTCGTCGAACCGGACGAGGCGGTGCGCACCCTCGCCACGATCGGCCTGGCGTTCCTGCTGTTCCTCGCCGGGCTCGAGATCGACATGGAGCAGCTGCGGGGCAGCGGCGCGCGGCTGGCGCTGCGAGGGCTCCTGCTGTCGGTGACGGCCGCGGCCGTCGCCGGTGCCGCGCTGCAGCTGACCGGGGTCGTCGACAACGGCCGGCTGCTCGCGGTGCTGCTGCTCGCGACCTCGCTCGGCCTCGTGGTCCCTGTCCTGCGTGACGCGGGCCTCGTCGACCGCCCGGTCGGGCAGCTGGTCGTGGCCGGGGCGTCGCTGGGGGAGCTCGCGGCGCTGGTCCTGCTGTCGCTGTCGTTCTCCGAGCGCTCGCGGGGACCCGGCTCGGTGGTGCTGCTGCTCGTGCTGCTCACCGCGGTCGCCGCCCTCGTGCTGGCCGCGACGATGCGTGCGTCCGCGTCGGCCAGGGTGTCCGCGCTGGTGGCTCGGCTGTCCGACACCAGCGCGCAGATCCGGGTGCGGCTGGCGGTGCTGCTCGTCGTCGGACTCGGCGCGGTGGCGGAGGGCTTGGGCTTCGAGGCGATCCTGGGTGCCTTCCTCGCCGGCGTCGTGCTCCGCCGGGCCGACCCGGACGGCGTGATGTCCCATCCGCACTTCCGCGAGAAGCTCGACGGCATCGGGTTCGGCTTCGTCGTGCCGGTGTTCTTCGTGACCAGCGGGCTCATCTTCGACGTCGACGCTCTGCGCGCGAGCCCCGCTGAGCTGCTCCAGGTGCCGATCTTCCTGTTCGCCCTGATCGTGGTCCGGGCGCTGCCCGCGCTGGCGTACCGGTCGGTCCTGTCCGGACGCGACGTCCTGTGCGCGGGGCTGCTGCAGGCCACGTCGCTCCCGTTCCTGGTGGTCGGTGCGGCCCTCGGCCTCGAGCTCGAGGTCCTGGGTCCCGGCGACGCTGCAGCGCTGGTGGCCGCGGGGCTGGTGTCGGTGGTGCTGTTCCCGGCCCTGGCCCTGCGTGCCGCGACGGCACCGCAGGTCCACGGCGCGGTGTAACGCCGGCGGCCGTCACAGCACTGCAGCCTCATGCAGACCTACGACGTCGTCGTCATCGGAGCAGGGCCCGTCGGGGAGGTGGTCGCCGGACGCGTCGCGGCGGGCGGCCTGTCCGCGGTCGTGGTGGAGGCCGAGCTCGTCGGCGGCGAGTGCTCGTACTGGGCATGCATGCCGAGCAAGGCGCTGCTGCGCAGCGTGCACGCGCTGCGGGCGGCGCGGCGCCTGCCCGGAACGCGCGAGGCGGTCACCGGCGAGCTGGACGTCGCCGCCGTCCTCGCCCGCCGCGACGCCTACACGTCCTTCCACGACGACTCCGGCCAGGTCCGCTGGCTCGACCGTGCCGGCGTCGCGCTGGTGCGCGGGCACGGCCGGCTGACCGGTGACCGGACCGTCGAGGTGACCACCTCGGCAGGCGTGGTCGGGCTGCAGGCCCGGCACGCCGTGGTGCTGGCGACGGGCACCTCGGCGTCCGTGCCGCCGCTGCCGGGGCTGCGGGACGCCGACCCGTGGACCAGCCGCGAGGCGACCACGGCCAAGGCGGCGCCCCCTCGCCTGGTGGTCCTGGGCGGCGGGGTGGTCGGCCTGGAGATGGCGCAGGCGTGGAAGGCACTCGGCAGCCAGGCGGTCACCGTGCTGGAGCACGCCCCGTCGCTGCTGCCCCGCCTCGAGCCGTTCGCCGGCCAGCACGTCGCCGACGCCCTGCGTGAGGACGGGATCGACGTGCGCTTGAGCTCGACCGTCGTACGCGTCGAGCGTCCCGAGTCCGGCGGCGAGGTGAGCGTGCACCTCGAGGACGGAACCGTCGTCGTCGGCGACGAGCTGCTGGTGGCCGCCGGACGCACCCCCTCGACCTCCGACCTGGGCCTCGGCGCCGTCGGACTCGAGCCCGGTCGGTTCGTGCCCGTCGACGACTCGCTGCGCGTCGCCGGCTCCGACTGGCTCTACGCCGCCGGGGACGTCAACGGCCGGGTCCTGCTGACCCACCAGGGCAAGTACCAGGCGCGGGTGGTCGCCGACGCCGTGCTGGCGCGGGTCAAGGACGAGCAGCCGCCGTACCTGGCGGAGGCCGACGCGTACGCCGTCCCGCAGGTCGTGTTCACCGACCCCGAGGTCGCCGCCGTGGGGCTCAGCACGGCGGAAGCCGCCGCGAGAGGACTGCGCACCCGCACGGTCGAGTACGAGATCGGCCGCGTCGCCGGGGCCTCCCTGCAGGCCGAGGACTACAAGGGCCGGGCCGCCCTGGTCGTCGACGTGGACGCGGGCGTCCTCGTCGGTGCCTGCTTCGTCGGCCAGGACGTCGCCGAGGTGGTGCACGCGGCGACCGTCGCGGTCGTCGGCCGGGTGCCGCTGGAGCGGCTGCGGCACGCCGTGCCGTCGTACCCCACGACCAGCGAGGTCTGGCTGCGGCTGCTCGAGGAGTACGGCCAGTGAGCAGCGTCCGCGACCTCGTCCCGGGCGGCCTCTTCCCCGACCTCGAGCTGCCCGACTCTGACGGCCATCTGCGCCGGCTCTCCGACCTGGCGGCCGGCGACCCGCTCCTGCTGCACACCTACCGGGGCTGGTGGTGCCCGAAGGAGCGCACGTGGTTCGGCCACCTCGTCGCGCTGCAGGACGACGCGGAGGTGGCCTACACCCGCTTCGCGAGCCTGTCGGTCGACCCGCCCGAGACGAGCGCCGCGTTCCGCGCCGGGCTCGACGCACGCTGGCCCTTCCTGTCCGACGTGGGCGGCGCCGCGCTCGAGGACCTCGGGCTGCGCGAGACCACCGACACCGTGCACGACCCGTACCTGCCGACCGTGTGGCTGCTCGGACCGGACCTGCGCGTGCACCGCTGGTGGCTCGGGTACTGGTACTGGGCGCGCCCGAGCCGGGCCGAGCTGCACACCGAGCTGCGAGCGCTGTCGGCCGGGCTGCGCCCCGACTGGGACCCCCCGCGCCCGTGACCGCGTGGCTCGCGCTGCTGACCACGCCCGCCGGCGACCTGAGCGCCCGGCTCGACGACGGCCGGCTGCTCGTCGGCTGGGTGGACGCCGACCGGCGCCCGCACCCGGATGCCCGTCGCTGCGACCCCGAGTTGCTGGATGCCGAGGGCGCGGCGGCGCGAGTCAGCCTGCTGTGGCCGCCGCGGGACGCGCTGCCGCTGTTCGACGACCCGGCCGTGGTGCACGCCCGCCGCGAGGCACGGCGGCGCTCGGCGCCCCGCTGCGCCTCGACGTTCACGGTCGACAGCCGCCACTTCGCCGGCTCGATCTGGGTGCCTGCCGCCGGCGACCGGCTGGAGGACGACCCGTTCCGCCTGCTCGGCCGCCCGGAGCTGCTGGGCGTCGGCGCGGGGCTGCTCGGCGCCGGCGTGAGGCTCGGCGGCCCGGCGCAGGAACGCAACGCCGGCGCGCCGTGGCCAGCACGCTGACAGCCGAGCGCCGACACCGAGGCGATCGGCCTGGGGCGGAGGCGGGGCCCACGACCGCCGCGTGGCGACCGCGGCGTGTCACGGCGGAACAACCGATGGAGCCGTTCGCTGGTTGCCTGTCCCCGCGGGGGCGGACATGACGAAGGAGAGCCTGTGTCGCACCACGTCGACAGCTACCGCGAGCACGTCCGGTCGACGGCGTCGGCGCTGGCAGGCCTGGCCGGCCACCCCGACCCGGCGGCGCACGCCGGGCCGGCGTCTCGGGGCACGTGCACAGCCGGCTGCTGAGAGCCTGCCCTTCCCGCACGTGGCTCCGCCGAACCGGGCGGCCCTGCCGCCCATCGCTGAGCTCTTCGGGCTGCGGGCGGCACGACCCGCCGACGCCTGAGCCGCAGGAGCATCGGCGCCTCCGCCCTGACCCTTGCCGGCCCGCGCATCACCGGCCCCCTTAGGCGCCGCGTCGACCCGATGCTCGCAGAGCCGCCGGCCGTGCCCGTGACAGAGGAGACCCGGATGTCCCCCCGCTCGGCCCCGCGGCGGCGCACTGCGCGCGGCGCCACCTGCAGCTCAGGCGCTCGCGTCCGGCCGAAGCCGTGATCAGCCTCGGAGTCCTGTTCGCCGTGCTCGCGAGCGTCGTCTACGGCCTGAGCGACGTCGTCAGCGGCACCGTCGTGCGCCGGTACTCCACCGCGTCGTTGGCGCTCTGGGCGCAGGTGACCGGGCTCCTGGTCCTGGGCGCGGCCGTCGCGGTCCGCCGCCCCGAGCTCTCCGGCCCGGCAGTGGCGTGGGGCCTGGGCGCGGGCGCGGTCGGCGCCGTCGGCGTCCTCGCCTTCTACACGGCCCTGCAGCGCGGGCGGACGTCCGTGGTCACGCCCGTCGCGGGGGCCGGGGTGATCCTGCCCGTCCTGTTCGGGATCCTCGCCGGGGAGTCGCTCGGCTGGCGCTCGGGGCTGGGGGTCGTCGCCGCCGCCGTCGGCATCATCGTCGTCGCCGCCGCGCCGGAAGATGCCACTCCGGTCCTCGAGCCCGTCCTCGCCGGCCACCCGGTGCCAGGGCGGACCCAGCCCGTGCCGACCTACGACGGGTGCGTGCCCGCAGCACGGCCGGGCTCCGGCCGCTCGTCGCTGGTGTTCGCGGTCCTGGCCGCGCTTGCGTTCGGCGTGTTCTTCATCCTCCTCGAGCAGGCGACCGACGGCGGGCGGCCGTCGGGGGCGGACCAGGCAGCGTTCGACGTCGCGCTCGTCGTCGCCGTGGCGGTCCAGCTCGGCGCCCTGGCGGTCACCCTGCTCGCCGCCACCAGGCACACCCGCGCCTGCCTGAGCCCGGGCCGGTCCCTGGCGTTCCCCGCCATCGGCGTGGGCCTGCTGGACGTCGGCGCCGACCTGCTCGTCACCCTCGCCGTCGACCTCGGCCCGCTGGCCGTCGTCGGGCCGCTGGCATCCCTCGATCCGGTCGTGGCGGTCCTGTTCGCCACCGTCGTCCTGCGAGAGCGCGTGCACCGCGTGACCGCGATCGGCGTCGTCGTCGCGCTCCTCGGCATCGTGCTCGTCGCGACCGGCTGACGCTGCGCACCGACGACACCTGCTTCTCCTGTCCGGAGGACGGAGCGGTCAGGCGCGGCGGGCGAAGAAGACGTACGTCGCCGTGCAGGGCACCTCGGCCACGGGCGTCGCCGCCGCGTCGCACCCACCGGCGGGCGCCGACGGGTCACGTCGCCGCTCGGTGCTCGTTCAGCCCGGTCGGCCGTCGTGTGCCAGGTCCAGCACGAGCAGCCGCGCGCCGGTCAGGTCGAGCCGCGCCTGCCCGCCGGCGCTGGCGTAGCGCAGCACCACGCCGGTGCAGCTGGGGCAGCGCAGCACCAGTGCGGGGGCGTCGGCGTAGAGGACGTGCTCAGCCAGCGCCGTGGTGCCGCCGCAGTGCGCGCAGGTGCAGGCGGCGGCGATGATGTCGACGGAGAACAGCTCACGCAGCGGGCCGGCGGCGGCGTTGCCGTCGAGCCGCCGTGACTCGGGGCCCTCGTCCGCGGTGCCGTCGGCCGTCATGTCGGACGTGGTCATGTGGCGCCTCCGCCGGTTCCGAAGCGTTCGGTCTTGACCCGCTCGGGCGGGTGCCCGAGCTCGAGCAGGGCGTCGGCCACGGCCTCGACGAAGCCGGTCGGGCCGCAGACGAACACCTGCGGACGCGCGTCGGGCGGTACGACGTGCTCGTGCAGGAGCCGCGCGTCGACCCGACCGGTCGGGCCCTGCCAAGTGGCAGGTGCCTGCCGTGTGAGCACCAGCGTCACACCGGCGTCCGTGGCAGCGACCCGGTCGGCGCCGATCACGTCCGGGAGCGCGCGCGCGGAGTACAGCAACCGGGCCGGCACGTCGCTGCCAGCGGCCTCGCGGTGCTGGAGCATGGACAGGAACGGCACGACCCCGGACCCGCCCGCGATGAGCTGCAACGGGCCGCCCAGCGAGGCGTGCCACACGAACCAGCCGCCGACGGGGCCCCGGACCTCCAGCTCGTCGCCGACCCGCAGCTGCTGCGTCAGGTAGGGGGAGACCTCCCCGTCGGGCAGCCGCTCCACGATCAGCTCGACGTGGGGCTGTTCCGGTCCGGAGGCCACCGAGTAGCTGCGCTTCGCGCGGTACCCGTCCGGGGCGGTCAAGCGCACGTCGAGGTGCTGTCCCGGCACGTGCCCTGCCCAGCCGGGCACCTCGAGCACCAGCCGGGTGGCCCGGGCGGTCTCGGCCTGGACGGAACGGACCCGGGCGGGCGTCCACAGCAGGCGGCCGCCTCGACGGGCAGGCCCGGCGGTGGTGACGGTCGGGGTCGTCACGAGTCGGGCACCGCTCAGTCCCCGGCGTAGCGCTGTGAGCGCCACGGGTCGCCGTAGGAGTGGTAGCCGAACGTCTCCCAGAAGCCGGGCTCGTCGGTCGACGTCAAGGCCAGCCCCCGGACCCACTTGGCGGACTTCCAGAAGTACAGGTGCGGCACGAGCAGCCGGGCCGGGCCGCCGTGCTCCGCCGCCAGCGGCTCTTCGTCGTACGTGTCCACCACCCACGCCCTGCCACCGGTCAGGTCCTCGAGCGGCAGGTTGGTGGTGTACCCGCCGTCGCTGAAGACCGTGACGTACTCCGCCGCTGTCTCCACGTGGCCGAGGATCGTGTCGAGCGACACGCCTTGCCAGCGGGTGTCGAGCTTGGACCAGCTCGTGACGCAGTGGATGTCCGTCGTCACGTCCTCGCGGGGCAGTGCTCGGAACTGCTGCCAGGACCAGCGGGCGACCTCGTCCACCTGGCCCTGCACCGTGAAGTCCCAGGTGCCGATGTCGACGCGGGGGGTGGGGCCTGCGGTGAGCACCGGGAAGCTCCCTCCGGCGTCGTACTGGCCAGGTGGCAGTCGGTCCGAGGACGTCGTGCGGGCCCGACCGGCGAAACCGCGGGAGATCAGAGACATCGGTGCGCTCCTTCTACGAGGTGTTCGGACGGAAGCGGGCGCGGACGACGGCGAGCGCGGTCGCTCAGCGGACCTCGCGGGCTCCTGCCTGGCCGCCGGCGGCGGCAGGGCCTCGACAGGTCGGCGTCGTGCCGCACGTGGAGTGCGTCCCGCGTTCAGGCCGTCGGCGGCATGCCGAGGGCCTGGCGCACGCCTGGCCCGATGTCGGCAGTGCCGGAGGACAGGACCGTGGCGAGCGCTGCGCGGGCGTCGGGCCGGTCGAACTCGGTACGGCGAAGGCGGTGCGCCCGGCCGGTGTGCGGTGACAGGCGCAGCACACCGCCGTGGGCGGTGTCGAGCAGCTCCACGGCCCGCAGCTGCGCGCCGTGCGTGATGCGGTACGTCACCAGCCGGCGGTCGGCGACCCAGTCGTTCCCGACGGTGACCCGGCGCGCCCCGCACAGCCAGGCGACGAGCGTGGTCACCACGAGGGTGCCGCCGACCGCCCAGGCGGCACCCATGGTCGCGAGCAGGACCGGCACGCTCAGCAGCGGCGCGAGGACGAGGAACACGGCAGCCTCGGCCCGGGGCATGCCGACGCTCGCCCGTACCGGCCCGGGCAGGGCAGCCCGGGTCAGGACCCGTGCGCCGCCGGGTCGTGGGACCGGCAGCCACGGCCCGGACGTGCCGGGCGCCGGCTCAGGCGGTGCTGCCCTCGCCGGTGCCTGCACCGACGTCGATGCGGCCGCCGGCTCGTCGACCTCTCGGCGGGAACGTTCGTCGATCGGCGGCATGTCGTCTCCTGGAGTCGTCGTGTACCGCCTCAGTGCCGTGCCGGCGTCGTTCGTTACGCACCCGTGCGCACGACCGTGTCGATGGGCAGCGTGCCGATCGCCGCCGCCGCGTCGTCTGCACCGCGGCGGCCCGGACGGGCGCTCGGTCGGGACGCCGTCGTCCGCGACGGTCAGCCCTGGCTGCCGGTCGCCTCGGCGAGGGCGTGCGCGGCGAGCACGAGGCCGAGGTGGCTGAAGGCCTGCGGGTAGTTGCCGAGCAGCTCACCTGTCGCGCTGGTCTGCTCGGCGAGCAGACCCAGGTCGTTGGCGTGCCCGGCGGCCCGGCGCAGGACCTGCTCGGCCTGCTCCGTGCGGCCGGTCACCGCAAGCGCCTGGGCGAGCCAGAAGGTGCACAGCAGGAAGCTCCCCTCGTCGCCCTCCAAGCCGTCGTCGCCGCGGTAGCGGTACAGCATCCCGCGCTCGTCGGACAGGCCCGCCGCCACGGCGTCGATCGTCGCCGCGAGCCGGGGGTCGTCCGGCGGCAGGATGCCGACCAGGGCGACCAGCAGGCAGCTGGCGTCCAGCTCGGGGCTGCCGAGCACCTGGGTGAACGACCCGACGACAGGGTTCCAGCCGCGGTCGAGCACGGCTTCCCGGACGTCGTCGCGGGCCGAGCCCCACCGCTCCACCGCGGACTCGGCGCCGAGCAGCGGGGCCAGGCGGATGCCCCGGTCCAGCGCCACCCAGCACATGAGCGCGCTGTGCAGGTAGGGCTTCGCCGGGCCGCGGACCTCCCAGATCCCCTGGTCATGGACCTGCCAGTCGCGTGCCGCGGCCTCGACGGCCGAGACGAGCAGCTCGACGGTGGCGGCTTCGAGCGGCTCGAGCTGCGCCCGCAGGACCCACGCGGCGTCGAGCAGCGCGCCGTAGACGTCCTGCTGGTGCTGGTCCCACGCACCGTTGCCGACCCGGACCGGGCCGCTGCCGCGCCACCCGGCGAGGTGCGGCAGCTCGCGCTCGGCCAGCTCGCGCTCGCCGCCGACGCCGAACATGATCTGCAGGTGCCTCCCCCGTGCCAGCTGCGTCCCGGCAGCCCGGGCGAGGAACGCGAAGGAGCGCCGTGCCTCGTCCGGGCAGGCGGCGACCCACAGGCCGCGCAGCGTCATGCTCGCGTCCCTCACCCACATGTACCGGTAGTCCCAGGTGCGCCCGCTGCCCTCGCCCTCCGGCAGGCTGGTCGTGGCCGCCGCGACCATCGCGCCGCTCGGGGCGTACGTCAGCCCCTGCAGCACCAGGCCGCTGCGGTGGACCAGGTCGCTGAGCGGACCGCGGTAGCGCTGGTGGAGCGCGGACCAGCTGCGCCAGGCGTCGCCGGTGACGTCGAGCCTGCGGCGCACGTCCTCGGGCCGCCACACCTCCGGCGGCTCCTCCCAGGCGCTGCCCTGCTCGAGGGCGAGCGTCAGGTCCTCGCCGTCGTCGAGCCGCACGCCGCCGCTGGCGGTCGCGCCGTCGACGGTGAGCGGCCCGCCCGTCGACAGCTGCACGACCGTCGCGCCGCCGTACGTCAGCAGCCCGCCCGGGACGGGCGTCAACCGCGGGTGCACGAGCCCGAACTCCGGGCGCGGTGCCCACTCCACGACGACGTCGACAGCGCCGGACGTGCAGCGCGCACGGCGCAGCAGCACGCCCGGGCTGGCGCGTCCGAGGTCGTGGCCACGCTCGTCCGCACCGAGCGCGAGCGCGTCCAACACCTCCAGCGTGCCACCGGCGCAGGTCCAGGTGGTCTCCAGGACCAGCGTGTCTGGGAGGTAGCGACGTGTGGCCACGGCGTCGCGGTCCGCGGGCCGCAGGAGCAGGTGCCCGGCGGCCGGGTCCAGCAGCCGACCGAGCACCGGGGGGCTGTCGAACCGCGGCAGGCACAGCCAGTCCACCGATCCGTGCCGGGTGACCAGTGCCGAGCTGCGGCAGTCGGACAGGAACGCGTGGTCGGCGATCGCCGTGCCGGTGCTCGGCCGGGCAGCAGGCGTCGTGGCGTGCGCGGTCGTCCCCATGCACATCCGTCCGTCGAGGGGCAGGAGCGTTACACGTGGGCCGGTCCGTTCCTGCGCAACGCCTGTGGGGCCGCCCGCACCAGGTGAGGACGACGGGAGGTCAGCGGTGCTCACGAGCGACGTGCCGCAGGGCCTCGGTGGCCGACGGCCGGTCCTGTCCCGCCGGCTCGCCGGGCCATGACGTCGTCCCGGTCGAGCCCGAACACCTGACCCGGGGGAGCGACGATCTCAGCGGTCGGAGCGCTTCTGCGGGACCAGCGGGACCCCGCCGTCGCGGCCGTACCCCGGCTCTCCGCGGCACGGGCGCCCACGGCGGCGTAACGGCGGGGCGCGCCGGTGACACGGTGGAGCCGTACGGACTGCGGGTGCGCACGTGCCCGCCGGACACGCGCGGCCCAGCCGGCCGCGGGACACAGAAGGCGGTGCGACATGCGCCCATCCCTGACCACCCTGCGACTGCTGGCCGGTGCCACCGGCCTGGCGTTCGCGCTCACCGCCTGCGGCAGCAGCGACGACGGCGGGGACGCCTTCTCCGCGGGCGAGGGCGGCGGCGGCGGTGACGCGGCCACCAGCGAGCCGATCACGGTCGGTGGCGCGACGTTCACCGAGTCGGCGCTCATGATCGAGATGTACCGGGCGGTGCTGGAGGACGGCGGCTACACCGTGGAGGTGAAGCCGGTCGAGAACCGCGAGCTGTACGCCCCCGAGCTCGAGCGCGGCAGCATCGACGTCGTGCCGGAGTACGCGGCGACGTTCACCGAGTACCTCAACCTCGCGAAGAACGGCCCGGACGCCGAGCCGGTCGCGACCGGCGACGTCGACGAGACGGTCCAGGCGCTGCGCCCGCTCGCCGAGGAGCAGGGCCTCGCGGTCCTGGAACCGGCCGACGCCGCCAACCAGAACGCCTTCTTCGTCACCGAGGAGTTCGCCACCGCCAACGACCTGACGACGCTGTCCGACCTCGGTGCGCTCGGCCAGCCGATCGTGCTCGCCGGCACGCAGGAGTGCCCGGAGCGCCCGAAGTGCGAGCTGGGGCTGGAGCAGGTCTACGGGCTCGAGGTCACCGAGGACCTGCCGCTGGGGTTCGGCAGCGTGCAGAACAAGCAGGCCGTCGTCGAGGGCGACGCCCAGCTCGGCCTGTCCGGCACCACCGACGGCACCCTCGACGCCCTGGGCCTGGTCGTGCTCGAGGACGACAAGCAGCTGCAGAACGCCGACAACCTCGTCCCGGTCGTCAACGCCGAGGGCCCAGCCGGCACGGACGAGGTCGCCGACCTGCTCGACGGCCTGTCCGAGACCCTCACCACCGCAGACCTCGCCGAGCTCAACCGCCGGGTCGACCAGGACCGCGAGCAGGCCGCCGCCGTCGCCGAGGACTACCTCACCGAACAGGGCCTGATCGGCGGCTGACGTTCGGTCAGGACCCTGCGCGCCGTCGGCGGTGTTCGCCGGGTGTTCGACGTGGTCGGGGATCGTCTCCATGACCGGCAGGGCAGGGATCGCCTGTGCGAGGCCGTGCCGGAAGTGCGGCTGGGCGGGTAGGGCGGCGGCCGCTGGCAGCGACGAGGTGATGACCGACGTTCCTGCGCACGGCTTCGCGGGGCTGCGGGCGCGAGGAGCGCCGCGTCGACGGGCGCGCACGTCCGCGGGGTGCGACCGTCGCCAGGTGACACCTCCGTCCCGACGCTCCGCCGGCTCCGGTGGCAGCACCTCGCCCGGTGCCGTACGGCGACGAGGTCTGGTGCTGGTCGTCGGCGGCGTCGTCCTGCTGCTGCTGGTGCGCCCGGTCGGACCGCTCGCCGAGTCCTGGATCCCGCTGCTCGTCGGCCTCGCCTTCATCGGTGCCGCCGCGTCGACCGGACCGCGCAGCCCGCTGTGGGGACCCGGACTCGTGGTCACCGCCTACGGGACGGCGGAGGTGGTGGACCTGTACACGCACGTGTCCGGCGCGGGCGCCTGGACCGTCGTGGCGATCGGCGTCGGCGGCCTGCTGGCCGCCCACCTCGGCGCCCGGGGGTGGGCCATGAGCGCCGCCAGCGTCGCCTCGCCGGTCGTCTTCATCGGGATCGGGCAGTGGATCGCCGGGAACGCGCCTGACGGGACCATCACCTGGGCCAGCGCCGGTGTCACGGTGCTCTACGGCGTCGTCGAGCCGGCCACGTCGCGCCGGGACGGGTCCGTCGGCCCGTCCTGAGGCCCGGCCGCTCAGCCCTGGGCGACCAGCCGCCGCACCGGGACGGTGGTGCGCTGGCCCGCCCAGCCGTGCACCACCCTGCGGGCGGCCGTGATGCGGCCGGGCGGCACGTCCGGGAGGTACAGCCCGTCGAGCAGCCGGTCGGCGGCGTCCCGCGACGCGACGTCCAGGCTGAAGCCGCGCGACTCGTCCGAGCGCAGGACCAACCCGGCCCTGGCGAACTCGGCGCCCGGCGAGCCAAGGGCGTCGTCGTTCGGGTAGGACAGGCCTCTCGAGCGCAGGGCCAGGAGCACCTGGGCCCAGCGCAGCGCGTCGCGGACCGGCATCGGCCGGCTCGCCGGGACGGTCGCGGCGAAGGTGCCGCCCGGCCGCAGGACACGTCGCACCTCCGCCAGTGCCGGCTCGAGCGGCAGCAGCTGCAGCGCCATCGAGCACACGACCACGTCGACGGCCGCGTCGGCGACGGGCAGGCGGGCGGCGTCGGCCCGCGCGACGCGCAGGCCACGTCCCGCGCCGAGCCGGAGCTCGGCGTGGGACAGGTCCAGGCCGAGGTAGGACGTCGCGCGCAGCAGCTCCCCCGTCGGGGCGCTGCCGCACGCCAGGTCGAGCACCCGTGCGCCGGGCGGGACGAGCTCGGCGAGCCAGC
>CADCUB010000107.1 GCA_902805775.1 uncultured Frankineae bacterium
GGGAGCGGCTGCACCGGGTGCCCCTGCCCCGGCGGGGGCTGCGGGCGCGACAGGGGCCTGGGCCACGGCGGCGGCGGGCGCCCCCGGGGTGACCGAGACGAGGTCGACCCCGCTGGTGGAGGCAGCGGTCGTGAGGGCACGCACCAGCTGGGGCAGCTGCGCACCGGCGGGGATCTTCGCGGCGACCGCGTCCAGAGCGGCGCGCTTCTGCGGCAGGTCGGCTGCCTTGCCCTTCAGGACCTCGAGCTCGACCTGCTGCGCCGCGTTGGCAGTGCGCTGCGCCGCCACCTGCTCGAGGGTCGTGGCGGCCTGTGAGCGCTTGGGCGACACCAGCACGAGCCAGCCCGCCGCCACGATGACCAGGACCGCCGCCGCGGTGAGGGCGATCCACTTGTTCAGCGCCTGCATGTCAGCCTCCGGCCGGGACGGCGTAGCGCCGTGAGAGAGCGTCGGGCGTCAGGACCACGGTGCTGACGAAGTCCGCGGTGACCCGCCCGCCGACGAGCGAGTCGGTGGAGCTGGTGAGGTAGGGCTTGGCGTAGCCCTTCTCCGCCGCCAGCGTGTCGAGCCAGGTCGCGACGTCGTCGTGCGTCAGGCCCACTCCCGTGAAGCTGACGGTGCCGATGCCGGCGGTCGTGTCCCCGACCGCCGGCGCTGCCGGCGTCTGGTTGAACGAGACGTTCTTGAGCCAGACCCGGTCCGGCACCGACAGGGCGAGGGCGCTCAGGCGCGTCGAGTAGCGCACCTCCTGACCCATGGCCTGTGTCAGCAGCGCCTGCGCGGCGTCGGCCCGGGCGTAGACGGCGGTCGCGTCGGCGTACTGCGCCTTCTCGGCCTCGAGAGCCTGGCCTGCGGCGGTGACCTCGCGCAGCTCGTCCTCGGCGCTGGAGACGCTGCCGACGGCCCCGGCGTAGAGCAGGACCATCGCCCCGACGGTGGCGAGGACCGTGGCACCCAGACCGCACTGCACCCGGCGGAAGCGGCGGCGCTCGATGATCTCCGGCGGCAGCAGGTTGACCCGGGGCAGTGGCGGGTGACCGCCGACCACCAGCTCCTCGACGAGCGGGTGCTCCAGGACGCTCACGACGCCATCCCGAGCGCCAGGCCGACCGGGACGGTGATGAGCGGCTCCACGACGGCGAGCTGCTCGTCCGTGAGGCCCGTCCTGCCCATCCGCAGCCCGGACATCGGGCGGCCCAGCTCGACGGGCAGGCGGGTGGCGTCGCTCAGGCGCTCGGCCAGGCCGGTGAGCAGCGAGCCGCCGCCGGACAGCACGACCCGACCGATGCGCGGCGCGCCCGGCTGGGAGGCGTAGTAGTTGAGGGTGCTGCGGACCTCCTCGACGAAGGCTCCGCCCGTCGACGCGATGGCCCGGCCGGCGGGGTGCTCCGCCTCCGCGTCCGCCGGGGACAGCCCGGTGAACAGCTTGAGGTCCTCGGCCTGCTCGGCGGACACGCCCAGGCGGTCGGCGACCGCGGCGGTGATGTCGTCCCCGCCCATGAGCAGGATGCGCACGAAGCGCGGGACGCCGCCGCAGTGGACCACGATGTTCGTGACGCTCGCGCCGACGTCGACCAGCGCCTCCGCGGTGACGCTCAGCCCCGCCGTCGCAGGCACCTGGGAGCGCAGCACCGCGAAGCTGGTCAGGTCGACCATCGCCGGCTGCAGCTGCGCCGCCTCCACCGCCTGCAGCAGGCTGCCGACCATGTCGCGGGCGGCGGCGACCAGCAGCACCCGCAGCGTCCGGTTGCCGTTCTCGTCGGTGAGCTCCTCGAGCGGGTGGTAGTCGAGGATGGCCTGCTCGACCGGCATGGGGATGTAGTCGGAGACCTGGAACGACAGCGACGCGCGCAGCTCCTTTGCGGGCAGCAGCGGCAGGTCCACCTGACGGACGACGACCTTCTGGTTGGCCACCCCCACGACGACCCGCCTGGTCGTGAACCGGGCCTGCGTCCACAGCTCGCGCAGGGCCGCCGCGACGGCCTCGACGTCGACCACCTCGCCGTCGTGCACCGCACCGACGGGCAGGCCCACCTGCCCGAACCGCTCGAGCGTCCTGCCGCCCCGGCCGTGCCGGAGCTCGGCGGCGCGTACGCCGGAGGTCCCGATGTCGAGACCCACCACTGTTCGTCGTGCCACGTCCGTCCCCTCGCGCAGCGGCCGGGGCCGCAGAGGTCCGGCGGGCCGTCCCGCCGGTGTCCTCAGACGCATCGACCGGACCTGCGAGGGCCTTGAGCCCGTTCGGGTGAAGCTGCGAGAGACCTAGACGCCGGTGGTGGCGAGGTAGGCGTCCGCCAGCTGCCCGCCGTACAGGACCGCGACCAGCGCACCGAGCAGCATGAACGGCCCGAACGGGACGGCGGTCTTGCGCCCTCCTCGCCGGGCGAGGATGAGCGCGATGCCGAACAGCGCGCCCAGCAGGAAGCCCAGGAACAGGCCGACGGCCCACTCCCCCCAGCCCAGCCAGCCGGTGTAGAGCCCGAGGACGCCGGCGAGCTTGACGTCGCCGAACCCCATGCCGGCGGGGTAGGCGAAGCAGAGCGCGAAGTAGACGGCGAACATGGCCGCCGCCGCCACCAGCGCGCGGACGAGGCTTCCCGTGCCGCTGCCGGCGAGCGCCGCGCCGGCGAGCAGGACGGTGCCGACGGCGTAGCTCGGCAGAGTCAGCGCATCGGGCAGGCGCTTGCAGTCCAGGTCGATGAGCGCCAGCGCCAGCCCGACGGCCGCGAGGTACAGGAACGCCGGCAGCACCGGATCGGGGCCGAACCGCACGGCCATGACGACGAACAGCACCGCGCAGGCCACCTCGACCAGCGGGTAGCGGACGCTGATGGCGGTGCCGCAGTCGCGGCACCTGCCGCGCAGGAGCAGCCAGCTCACCACGGGCACGTTGTCGCGCGGCCGGACCGGTGTCGCGCAGGCCGGGCAGGCCGACGGCGGGGAGACCACCGACAGACCCTGCGGCACCCGCCAGACCACCACGTTGAGGAACGAGCCGATCAGCAGGCCGAGCAGGCCGACGCCGGCCGCCAGGAGGACGTCGGCGCTCACGACGCCGGCGCTGCGGACGTGGTCATGCTCAGCGGGTCTCGCGCTTGTAGACGATGTCCAGAGCGTAGGCGCTGACGGTGGAGGTCGTGCTCGGCGGCGTCACCCCGTAGACCGGCAGCTGGCGCACGGTCAGCGTGTACTGCTGGTTGGTCGACAGCGTGCTCCCGCTGTAGACCTGGCCGTAGCTGCCGCCCTGGTTGCCGTAGGAGATGTCGCACGGCGAGTACCACAGCACGCTGACCTGGGGGGTGGACGAGAACTGCTGCGTCGGTCCCATGACCGGGCTCGTGGTGCACGGCCGTGACGGCACCGCGTCGAACGGCTGGACGAAGTAGACGTTGCGCGTCGTCCCGGTGGTCGAGCTCAGGCCGACCTGGTTGCTGGTCGAGATGCCGCCCTTCGCGAAGACCGCGACGTCGGCGCTGAAGGGGGT
>CADCUB010000108.1 GCA_902805775.1 uncultured Frankineae bacterium
CAGCGACGACCAGCTCGCCCGCGACCCCCAGGCGCAGGCCGCCCGGCTGCCCGCGGCGTCCTTCGACGCAGCCCGCCGGGCGCTCGCCGACGGCGCACCGGTGCTCGTGCAGGTGCCGCGCCGGGGCTACGTCCCGAGCCTGGCCTGCGCACGCGACCGGACGCCCGCGCGCTGCCCCTCCTGCGCCGGGCCGCTGGCCGCACCGGCCTCCGACGCCGTCCTGGCCTGCCGGCTGTGCGGGGGCCCCGCTGGGGGCTGGTCCTGTCCCGTCTGCGAGGGCTCGCGGTTGCGGTCGTCGGTGGTCGGGGCCCGGCGCACGGCCGAGGAGCTCGGCCGGGCGTTCCCCGGCACCCCCGTGCGGACGTCCGGGCGCGACGAGGTCCTCGCCACCGTCTCCGGCGGGCCGGCGCTGGTGGTCAGCACCCCGGGCGCGGAGCCCGTCGCCGAGGGCGGCTACGGCGCCGTGCTGCTCCTGGACGGCTGGGCCGCGCTCGGCCGCGCCGACCTGCGGGCCGGGGAGGAGGCGCTCCGCCGCTGGTTCGCCGCGGCGGCGCTGGCCCGCCCCGGCGCCAGGGTCGTCTGCGTCGCCGACCGGGCCCTGCCCGCGGTGCAGGCCCTGGTGCGCTGGGACCCGGCCTGGGCGGCGGCCCGCGAGCTCGCCGAGCGCACCGAGCTGCGCTTCCCACCGGCGGTGCGCCTGGCCTCGGTGCAGGGGACGCCCGCAGCCGTGGCGGAGCTGCTCGGCTCGCTGCCCGAGCCCGCACGCCGTGACGCGCTCGGGCCGGTGGCCGCCGGGGAGGGACAGGAGCGGCTGCTGCTGCGCGCCCCCCGCACGGCCGGGCCGCAGCTGGCGGCGGCGCTCAAGGCGGCGCAGTCGCTGCGCAGCGCACGCAAGGGCGAGCCCGTCCGGGTGGAGCTCGACCCGCGCGTGCTCGCGTGAGACCTCCGGCTCCTGCGCGTGCGCGCAGGGTCACCCCTGCGCACGACGCCGTGCAGGACCCCTTCGCCTACCCTGGCGCTGTGTCCCTGCGCCCCATCCGCCTGCTCGGCGACCCCGTGCTGCGCACCCCGGCAGCTGTCGTCACGACGTTCGACAAGGAGCTGCGGACGCTCGTCCGGGACCTGACCGACACGATGCTCGAGGCTCCCGGCGTCGGGCTCGCGGCGCCGCAGATCGGCGTCGGCCTGCGCGTCTTCGTCTACGACGTCGACGACGCGCTCGGCCACCTGGTCAACCCGGTGCTGCACTTCCCGAGCGACGAGGAGCAGGACGGCCCGGAGGGCTGCCTGTCCCTGCCCGACCTGACCTTCGACTGCGTGCGCAAGCAGCACGTCGTCGCGCACGGGCAGAACGTCTACGGGGACCCCGTGACGGTCGAGGGCAGCGACCTGCTCGCGCGCTGCGTGCAGCACGAGACCGACCACCTCGACGGGGTGCTGTTCATCGACCGCCTCGACGCCGAGACCAAGAAGGCCGCCCTCGAGGCGGTCCGTCAGGCCGAGTGGGCCAACCAGCCCCCGCCGGTCGTCAAGGCCAGCCCCCACCCGCTGTTCGGACGCGCGCGCTGAGGCTGGTCTTCGCCGGTACGCCCGAGCCGGCGGTGCCGTCGCTCGAGGCGCTGCTCGGCAGTCGGCACGACGTCGTGGCGGTGGTGACGCGACCCGACGCGCCCGCCGGTCGCGGACGCACGCTGCGTCCCAGCCCGGTCCGCGAGCGCGCCGAGGCCGCGGGCGTCGAGGTGCTCACCCCGGCGCACCCCCGCGACGAGGCGTTCCAGTCGCGGCTGCGGGAGCTCGCGCCCGACTGCTGCCCGGTCGTGGCGTACGGCGCGCTGGTCCCGCAGCCGGTGCTCGACATCCCGGTGCACGGCTGGGTCAACCTGCACTTCTCGCTGCTGCCGGCCTGGCGCGGGGCCGCGCCCGTGCAGCACGCGCTGCTGCACGGCGACGAGATCACCGGGGCGACGACCTTCCGGTTGGAGGCGGGCATGGACACCGGCCCGGTCTTCGGCGTCGTCACCGAGCAGGTGCGGCCCACCGACACCAGCGGCGACCTGCTCGACCGGCTCGCCCGCAGCGGCGCAGGGCTGCTGGTCGCCACGCTCGACGGCATCGAGCGGGGCGAGCTGCGCCCGGTGCCGCAGCCGGCCGACGGCGTCAGCCTCGCCCCCAAGGTCACCGTCGAGGACGCGCGCGTCGACTGGTCCGCGCCCGCGGTACGGGTCGACCGGCTCGTCCGCGCCTGCACCCCGGCGCCCGGAGCCTGGACGACGCTGCGCGGCAAGCGGGTCAAGCTCGGCCCCGTCGCGCTCACCGACGAGGTGCTGCCGCCGGGCGAGATCGCCGGCGGGCTCGTCGGCACCGCGACGACCGCGGTGCGGCTCGGCGGCGTGCGTCCGGAGGGCAAGGGCGCCATGCCCGCCGCGGACTGGCTGCGCGGCCTGCGCCTCGAGCCCGGCGAGCGCCTCGCATGACGCCCCCGCCCCCGCCCCCGCGCAGGCGCCCGTCCGGCGAGCGTCCCGCCGCGGGCACGCCCCGGCCCCGCCCCTACCGCCCGCCCGCCGACGACAAGCCCCGCCGGGCGGCGTACGACGTCCTGCTCGCCGTCCGGGAGAAGGACGCCTACGCCAACCTCGTCCTGCCGGGGCTGCTGCGCGAGCGGGGCATCACCGGCCGCGACGCCGCGCTGGCGACCGAGCTGGCCTACGGCGCGCTGCGGGGGCAGGGCCTCTACGACGCCGTCCTGCAGGCGTGCGTCGACCGGCCGCTGGCCAGGGTCGACCCGCCGGTGCTCGACGTCCTGCGCCTGGGTGCGCACCAGCTGCTGCGCACCCGCATCCCGCCGCACGCCGCGGTGTCGGCGACGGTCGACCTCGCCCGGCGGGTCGTGAGCGCCGGCCCGGTCGCCTTCGTCAACGCCGTGCTGCGCAAGGTGGCCGCCCAGGACCTCGCCGCCTGGGTGGCCGCGCTCGCCCCGCGTGACGACCGCCTGGCGGCCCTGGCACTCGAGCACAGCCACCCGCGGTGGATCGCCAGCGCGTTCCGGGACGCGCTCGGCGGCGACCTGTGGCAGACCGGTGCGGCGCTCGCGGCCGACGACGCCCGGCCCGAGGTGCACCTCGTCGCGCGTCGCCTGCCCCGGGAGCGGCTCGTCGCGCAGAGCGGCGGCACCCCGGGACCGTGGTCGCCGTACGCCGTGCGGCTGTCCGAGGGCGACCCGGGCGCGCTCGCCGCCGTGCAGTCGGGCGCCGCCGGGGTGCAGGACGAGGGCAGCCAGCTCGTGGCGCTGGCCCTGGCCGCGGCGCCGCTCGACGGCCCGGACCGCACGTGGGTCGACCTGTGCGCCGGCCCCGGCGGCAAGGCGGCGCTGCTCGACGTGCTGGCCGCCGAGCGCGGGGCGACGCTCGTCGCGCTGGAGTCTCAGCACCACCGCACCCGCCTGGTGCGCCGCAGCGGGGTGCGCACGGCCGTGACCACCGACTCCCGCACGCCGCCGCTGCGTCCCGGCACGGCCGACCGCGTGCTGCTCGACGCGCCGTGCAGCGGCCTGGGCGCCCTGCGGCGGCGGCCGGAGGCTCGCTGGCGCCGCATGCCGGGTGACCTCCCGGGGCTGACCCGGCTGCAGGGCGAGCTGCTCGACGCCGCGGCGCGAGTGCTGCGGCCCGGCGGCCTGCTGGCGTACGTCACCTGCTCGCCGCACCTGGCCGAGACGGTGGTGCCGGTCGGTGACGCCCTGCGCCGCCACCCCGACCTCGAGCAGATCGACGCCCGGCCGCTGCTGCCCGGTGTCCCCGACCTCGGCGACGGCCCGGCGGTGCAGCTGTGGCCGCACCTGCACGGCACCGACGCGATGTTCCTGACGGTGCTGCGCCGCCGGCCCTGACCTCGCGCGCCGCGCGTCCCCGACGACACCGACGGCGGGCACTACAGTCGCGTCGTCCGACCGAGGAGCCGACCGTGCCGTCCCGCCCGCAGATCTCGCCGTCCATCCTGTCGGCGGACTTCGCCCGGCTGGCCGAGGAGCTCGCGCGCATCGACGGGGCCGCCGACTGGGCGCACGTCGACGTGATGGACAACCACTTCGTGCCCAACCTGACGCTCGGGCTGCCCGTCGTCGAGGCGGTCCTGAAGGCGACGAGCGTCCCCGTCGACTGCCACCTGATGATCGAGGACCCCGACCGGTGGGCGCCGGCGTACGCCGAGGCGGGGGCGGGCAGCGTCACGTTCCACGCCGAGGCGGCGGCGGCGCCCGTACGGCTGGCCCGGGCCCTGCGCGCGGCCGGTGCCCGTGCGGGGCTGGCGCTCAAGCCGGCCACCCCCGTCGAGCCGTACCTCGACCTGCTGCCCGAGATCGACATGCTGCTGGTGATGACCGTCGAGCCGGGCTTCGGCGGGCAGAGCTTCCTCGACGTCGTGCTGCCGAAGCTGCGGCGCTGCAGCGAGGCGATCCGCGGGCGCGAGCTCGACGTGTGGCTGCAGGTCGACGGTGGCGTCAGCGCCGCCACGATCGAGCGGTGCGCCGAGGCCGGAGCCGACGTCTTCGTCGCCGGCTCGGCCGTCTACGGAGCCGACGACCCGGCAGCCGCGGTGGAGGCACTGCGAGCGCGGGCCGCCGGCGTCCTGGGCCCGTGACGCCTCGGCCGGTCCGCCCTGAGGCGACCGGCCCGGACCGCGCGACGCGGGTGCTCGTCGTCGACGACGATCCGGTGCTCGCCGGTCTGGTGCGCGTGTGCCTGGAGCTGGAGGACTTCGCGGTCTCGGACGTCCCGGACGGCGCCGCCGCCCTGACCGCCGTGCGCACCGACCCGCCCGACCTGGTGCTGCTCGACATCATGATGCCCGGGCTGTCCGGCCTCGACGTCCTGCGCCGGCTGCGGGCCGACGCGACGACCGTCGCGATGCCCGTCGTGCTGCTGACGGCGCGCGGGCTCACCGCCGACAAGGTGATCGGGCTGACCGCGGGCGCCGACGACTACATCGTCAAGCCGTTCGACCCGGCCGAGCTGGTCGCCCGCCTGCGCACGGCCCTGCGCCGCACGGCCGAGGCCCGCGCGGTGTCGCCGCTGACCGGCCTGCCCGGCAACGTGCAGATCGAGCTGGAGAGCCGGGCTCGTGCCAGCCGCGGGGTGCCGTACGCCGTCAGCCACATCGACCTCGACGAGTTCAAGAGCTTCAACGACCGGTACGGCTTCCTGCGCGGTGACCGGCTGCTGCTCGCCCTGTCGGCCTGCCTGGTGGAGGCGGCCGCGGGCGCCGACCCTCCGGTGTTCGTCGGGCACGTCGGCGGCGACGACTTCGTCGTGCTGTCGACCCCCGCCCAGGCCGAGCCGTTGGCACGCAGCCTCGCCGCGAGCTTCGACCGGCTGGTGCCGTCCCACTACGACCCGGACGACGCCGCCCGCGGGGCGCTGCTGCTCGCCGACCGCCGCGGCGAGGTGCGCGAGCACCCGCTGGTGTCGGTGAGCATCGGGATCGCCTGGAGCGCCGAGAGCGACCAGGGGCCGCACCCGGTCGTGGCCGCGGCGGGCGAGATGAAGCGCTTCGCCAAGAGCTCTCCCGGGTCCTGCGTCGCGGTCGACCGCCGCGCCCGGCTCAGCGCAGCAGCGGGAGCGCCTGCGCCGCAGCCCCGAGGCGCGCCCGGTCGGCCTCGCTGAGCGGCTCGCGGCCGGTCGCCCTGCGCGCGGCGGTCGCGTCGTCCCACTCCTCGGGCAGCGGGCTCCCGAGCACGCCGGTGAGCACCCGGCGCACCTCCGCCAGCGGCCCCGGTCCCGGGCCGGGACGCTCGAGGTCGCGCACCAGGTCGAGGTGGTGCACCGCCGACTCGACGACCAGCGTCGACAGCAGGTCGCCGAGCGTGAGCACCCGGCCCTGCGTGCGGAGCAGGGTGCCCGGCTCCAGCCGGGCCGCCGCGACCAGCACCGCCGCCGACGTCTCGGCGTGGACCTCGGCCAGGACCTCGATGCCACCGGCGACGCTCGCGCTCACCCGGGTCCGCCACAGGTCGTCGTCGGCCTCCGCGCGCGACTGGTGCCAGTCGGCCCAGTAGCGCACCGCGTCGGTGTCGGCCGGGCCCGTCGCGGGCGTGGCGGTGGCGACCAGTCCCCGCCGCGCGTCGAAGACCAGGTGCTGCGCCAGGTCCAGGACCGCCCAGCCGGCGCAGCCGGTCGGCCGTACGGCCTCCGCGTCGGTCAGGTCCTGCAGCAGGGCGGCGAGGTCGCCGTAGGCAGTCCGCAGCAGCGACAGCGGGTCGGGCACGCCGCCAGCCTGCCCCACCGCCCCCTCCCGGAGCAGCTCCGGTCAGGATGCAGGCGTGACGACCTCGCCGCTGCCGCGCAGCCCGGCCCGTGACGCCGGGCTCGACCCGAGCGCCGTGCTTGCCCTGCTGGACGCGCTGGAGGGCGTCGAGCTGCACAGCCTCATGGTCCTGCGCCACGGGCGCGTCGTCGTAGAGGGCTGGTGGGCGCCGTACACCGCGCAGCGCCCCCACCTGCTCTACTCGCTGAGCAAGGCGTTCACCGCGACGGCGGCGGGCTTCGCCTCGGCGGAGGGCCTGCTCGACCTCGACGACACCCTGCTCTCGCACGTCCCGTCGCTCGACGCGCAGGTCGTCGACGCGCGCAGCCGGGCCATCACCCTGCGGCACCTCGCCTCGATGGCCAGCGGTCACACGCGCGACATGCTGCGCGAGGCGTCCGACCTCGACCCGGCGGACCCCGTGCGCGGTCTGCTGCTGCTGCCACCCGACCGCGAGCCGGGCAGCGTGTTCGCCTACAGCCAGCCCTGCACCTACGCGCTGGGCGCAGTCGTGCAGGAGCGGTCCGGCCAGCGCCTGACCGACTACCTGCGTCCCCGCCTGCTGGACCCCCTGGGCATCGGGCCCGTCGGGTGGCGCACCTGGCCCGGAGGTCACGAGCAGGGCTTCAGCGGGCTGTTCGCCCGCACGGAGGACGTCGCCGCGCTCGGCCAGCTGCTCCTGCAGCGCGGGCGCTGGGGCGACCGGCAGCTGCTCCCGGAGTCGTGGGTGGCGGCAGCGTCGTCGCGGCAGGTCGACACCCCCGACGAGCCGGCGCCGGACTGGCGCCGGGGCTACGGCTACCAGCTGTGGCAGTCGCGGCACGGCTACCGCGGCGACGGCGCCTTCGGCCAGTTCTGCCTGGTCCTGCCGGAGCAGGACGCGGTGGTGGTCACGACGGCCTGCACCACGGACATGCAGGCCGTGCTCGACGCGGTCTGGGCGTTCCTGCTGCCCGGCTTCGACGCGCCGACGGAGGACGCCGCCGCGCAGGCGCGCCTCGACGCGCGGCTGGCCCGCCTGCACCTGCCGGCAGCCGGCGGGGGCCCCTGGCCGTCGCAGGCCGCCGGGTCGTACGAGGTGCGCTCCGACGGTGTCGAGGCGCCGATGGCCTCGCTCGTCTCCGTCGAGCTGTCGGGCGGCCCGGACGGCTGGCAGGTCCGGCTCGTCGAACCGGACGACGCGCTGGCGCCGTTCCCCGTCGGCACGGGCGAGTGGGTGGTCGCGGAGCCCGAGGACGGCGGGGGTGACCGGGTGCCCGTGGCGGCGTCGGGCGGATGGCTCGACGACGGCAGAGGCCGGCTCGAGGTGGTCTTCCTCGAGACGCCGCACCGGGTCGACGTGGAGCTCGACCCGGTGTCCCGTACGGCGCGCGTCGGCTGGCGGCTGGAGCCGCTGGGCGACAGCGACCTGCGCTCGATGCGCTGCCCGTGAGGGGCGTCGTCCGGCGACGAGCGGGGGTGCTGCCTCGCAGCGGCCCGGGGCGGACGGTGTGCGGGCGCGGCGAGGTGCGCACGCCGCACGTGGACGGAGGCCGGCTGGGCACAGGAGGGCCATGACCGAACCCGACGAGCGCCTTCCCTTCGCCGGCACCGCCGAGCCGAGCGGTGAGCACGACCCGGAGCGCCTGGAGCAGATCGCCGAGCAGATGGGCACCGACCCGTCGCCGCAGGACGTCGACGCCTACCGCGCGGCCATCGGCGACGACGGCCTGCCCGACCAGGTCTAGCGGGGCCTCCGGGGCTGCCGGTCGCCTGCTGCCGGCGGTCGGTCCGGCGGCGACCGCGGTCGCGCCCGAGGCCGACCTGCGCACGACGTGGCAGACTTCGTCCCGACAGCAGTGCGCTCCGGGGCAGGTGCGATTCCTGACCGGCGGTGACAGTCCGCGACCCGCTCGCAGCCAGCCAGCGGTGGACCCGGTGGGAGTCCGGGACCGACGGTGACAGTCCGGAGGAGAGGCGCGCACGGGCGGTCCGGGCTGGTCCCTGGGGGCCGGCCGGTGACCGCTCGTCCCCGGAGCGCTCGTCCAGGAGCGCGAGGGGAGCGATGACGAGCCAGGCCGAGCTCGACGCCGTGCGTCGGGCCGTCGCGCTGTCGGCGCGCGCCCTCGGCCGCACCTCGCCCAACCCTCCGGTCGGCGCCGTGGTGCTGGCCCCCGACGGCACCGTCGCCGGGGAGGGCTGGACGCAGCCCCCGGGCGGTGCGCACGCCGAGGTCCGTGCCCTCGCCGAGGCGGGCGAGCTCGCCCGCGGCGGCACCGCCGTCGTCACCCTCGAACCGTGCCGCCACACCGGGCGCACCGGTCCGTGCACCTCCGCGCTGCTCGAGGCCGGGATCGCGCGCGTCGTCGTCGCCTGCGCCGACCCCACGCCGCAGGCCGGCGGCGGCGCCGCGCTCCTGCGCGCCGCGGGCGTCGACGTCGAGACCGGCGTGCTCGCCGACGAGGTCGCGACCGGACCGCTCGAGGCCTGGCTGACCAGCCGCCGCACCGGCCGGCCCTTCGTCACCTGGAAGTACGCCGCGACGCTGGACGGGCGCAGCGCCGCCGCCGACGGCACGTCGCGCTGGATCACCGGGGCGGCCTCCCGCGCCGACGTGCACCGGCTGCGCGCGGAGGCCGACGCGGTCGTCGCCGGGGTCGGGACCGTGCTCGCCGACGACCCGCTGCTCGACGCGCGCGGGGTCGACGACGCCCGCCAGCCGCTGCGCGTCGTCGTCGACACGTCCGGCCGCACCCCGCTCACGGCACGCGCCCTGCAGGGCCGCACCCCGGCGCTGGTCGTCACCGCCCCGCTGCCGGACGACCCGGGCCACCCGCTGCGGCGCGAGGTCGGCCGCGGACCCGACGGCCACGTCGACCCCCACGCGCTGCTCGCCCTGCTGCAGGACGAGCACGACGTCGTCAGCGTGCTGCTCGAGGGCGGCCCCGTGCTGGCCGGCGCCTTCGTGGCCGCCGGCCTGGTCGACCGCGTCGTGGCCTACGTCGCGCCCGCCCTGCTCGGCAGCGGCCCGGCGGCCCTGGGGCCCGCCGGCGTGGGAACGATCGCCGCGGCGCACCGGTTGCAGGTCGACGACGTCACCCGCACCGGCGAGGACGTGCGCCTGGTGCTGCGGCCCGCAGCTCCCGCACAGGCGCCCCGACCCGAGGAGAGGGTGGCCTAGGTGTTCACCGGGATCGTCGAGGAGCTCGGCGAGGTCGTCGCCATCGAGCCGCTGCCGGACGCCTCGCGCCTGACCGTGCGCGGGCCGGTGGTCACCGCCGACGCCGGGCACGGCGACTCGATCGCCGTCAACGGCGTCTGCCTCACCGTCGTCGACAACACGGGCGGCACGTTCACCGCCGACGTCATGGCCGAGACCCTGCGCCGCTCCTCGCTGGGCAGCCTCGAGGTCGGCAGCCCGGTCAACCTCGAGCGCGCGGTCCGGGTCAGCGACCGGCTCGGCGGCCACGTCGTGCAGGGACACGTCGACGGCACCGGCGTGCTGCTGCAGGTGAGCCCCGACGAGCACTGGACCGTGGTGCGGCTCTCGCTGCCCGAGGGCCTGGGCCGCTACGTCGTCGAGAAGGGCTCCATCACCGTCGACGGCATCTCGCTGACCGTCAGCGCCCTGGGCGGCGACTGGTTCGAGGTCAGCCTGATCCCGACGACGCTCGGCCTCACCACGCTCGGCCGCAAGGGTCCTGGCGACGCGGTCAACCTGGAGGTCGACATCCTGGCCAAGCACGTCGAGAAGCTCCTGCAGGCCGGCGTCGGCCCCGGCTCTCCCGGGGCGACGTCGTGACGGCGCCGTCCCAGGACCGGCAGGCCCGCGAGCCGGCCCGCCGAGGGAGCGTGCTCGACAGCGTCGAGCGGGCGATCGCCGAGATCGCGGCCGGCAGGGCGGTCGTGGTGGTGGACGACGAGGACCGGGAGAACGAGGGCGACCTGATCTTCGCCGCCGAGCTCGCCACCCCCGAGCTGGTGGCCTTCATGGTCCGCCACACCTCGGGCTACGTGTGCGTCCCCCTCGAGGAGGACGACTGCGACCGGCTCGACCTGCCGCCGATGTTCCACACCAACCAGGACAAGCGGGGGACTGCCTACACCGTCACCGTGGACGCCCGCGAAGGGGTCAGCACCGGCATCTCCGCCAGCGACCGGGCCCACACCATCCGGCTGCTGGCCTCGGCGACGTCCTCACCGGTCGACTTCACGCGCCCCGGCCACGTGGTGCCGCTCCGGGCGCGCGAGGGCGGCGTGCTGCGGCGCACCGGCCACACCGAGGCCGCCGTCGACCTCGCGCGCCTGGCCGGCCTGCGTCCCGCGGGCGTGCTGTGCGAGGTGGTGTCGCAGAAGGACGAGGGCGACATGGCCCGCCTCGAGGAGCTGCGCTGGTTCAGCGACGAGCACGGCCTCGCGCTGATCTCCATCGCCGACCTCGTGGCCTACCGGCGGCGCCACGAGCGCCAGGTCCGCAAGGTCGCCGAGGCCCGGATGCCCACTGCGCACGGCGACTTCCGCGCGGTCGGGTACGAGTCGCTGCTCGACGGCGTGGAGCACGTCGCGCTCGTGCGGGGCGAGGTCGGGGACGGCGCCGACGTGCTGGTGCGGGTGCACTCCGAGTGCCTCACCGGTGACGTCTTCGGCTCGCGGCGGTGCGACTGCGGCCCCCAGCTCGACGCGGCGCTGGCCGCGGTCGCCGCAGCGGGGCGGGGCGTCGTGCTCTACATGCGCGGGCACGAGGGGCGCGGCATCGGCCTGATGCACAAGCTGCAGGCCTACCAGCTGCAGGACGCCGGCAGCGACACCGTCGACGCGAACCTCGCGCTGGGCCTGCCCGCCGACGCGCGCGACTACGGCACCGGCGCGCAGATCCTCGCCGACCTCGGTGTGCGCACCATGACCCTGCTCAGCAACAACCCGGCCAAGCGTGCGGGCCTCGAGGGCTACGGGCTCGAGATCGTCGGCCGCCAGCCCCTGCCGACCCTGGCCACCGTCGAGAACCTGCGCTACCTCAAGACCAAGCGCGACCGCATGGGGCACGAGCTGCCCGGGCTCGCGGCCTTCGAGGACGAGGCGACGGAGGCAGCCGCCGACGCTCTGACCCCCGAGGCCGGCGACCCCCCGCCCGGGCAGAGCGCATGAGCGGAAAGGGCGCCCCGGGCAGCCGCAGGATCGACGCGCGCGGGCTGTCGCTGGCGATCGTGGCGACCCGCTGGCACCAGGAGGTGACCGAGGCGCTGCTGGCCTCGGCCCTGCGCACCGCCCGCGAGGCCGGTGTCGAGGAGCCCACGGTCGTCCGCGTCCCCGGCGCCGTCGAGCTGCCGGTGGTCACCCAGGCCCTGGCCGGCCCGCACGACGCCGTCGTGGCGCTCGGGCTGGTCCTGCGCGGCGGGACACCGCACTTCGAGCACGTCTGCGACGCCGTGACGTACGGCCTGACGCGCGTCTCGCTCGACACCAAGACGCCCGTCGGCAACGGCGTGCTCACCTGCGACACCGAGGAGCAGGCGCGGGCACGCGCCGGGCTCCCGGGCTCGTCCGAGGACAAGGGCCGGGAGGCCGTGCTCGCCGCCCTCGACACCGCGGTCACGCTCAAGCGGCTGCGCACGGGCACCTACACCGACGTCTGACCCACCCCCAGAGAGGCACAGCTGTGCTCGCGATCGTCCTGCCGAAGGGCAGCCTGGAGAAGCAGGTGCTGGAGCTGTTCTCCGCCGCCGACCTGCACGTCGTGCGCGGAGGGGAGAGGGACTACTCCGCCCGCGTCGACGACCCGCGCATCGACAGGGTCCGCTTCCTGCGCCCGCAGGAGATCCCGACCTACGTCGAGCAGGGCATCTTCGACCTCGGCATCAGCGGCCGTGACTGGGTCAGCGAGACGGGCGCCGACGTCGTCAGCCTCGGCGAGATCGGCGGTGGGCGGGCCGGCGAGGCGGTCGTCAGCGTCGTGCTGGCCGTGCCGAAGGAATCGCCCTGGAACGCGGTGTCCGACCTGCCGGACGGCGTCCGCATCTCGACCGAGATGCCGGAGACGGCCCGCCGCTTCCTGGAGGAGCACGGCGTGAAGGCCAAGGTGTTCACCAGCCACGGTGCGACCGAGGCCAAGATCCCCGACATCGTCGATGCCATCGTCGACCTCACCGAGACGGGGTCGTCGCTGCGCAAGGCGGGGCTGAAGATCATCGCCACCCTGCTGACCAGCCGGACCGAGCTGCTGGCGAACCGGGAGGCCTACGAGGACCCGGACAAGCGGGCGGCCATGGACGACCTCGTCGTGCTGCTGCAGGGCGCCCTGCGCGCGCGGGGGCACGTGCTGCTCAAGCTCAACGTCCCTGCCGAGCAGCTGGAGGAGGTGCTCGCCGTCCTGCCCGCGATGGCCTCACCGACGGTCATGGCGCTCGCCGCAGGCGACATGCGCGCCCTCGAGACGGTCGTGCCGAAGAAGGGCATCAACACGCTGATCCCGTCGCTCAAGGCGGCCGGTGCCCGCGACCTGCTCGAGCTGCCGATCGCCAAGATCGTCGAGTGACGGGGTCGGGCCCTGGCGCCGGCCGCGACCCCGCCGCCGCGCGCGGCGCGACGGCCGCGACGGTGCGGGCGCGGCCCCGCCGGCTGACCCGCGTCTGCTGGGCCGTCGCTGCCCTCGTGGTCGTGGTGTTCGCTCCGCTGGCGGTCGCGCTCGGCCGCGGGCCCGCCGGCGCCGCGCAGTTCCGCCTCGCCGACCAGATCGCCTTCTTCTGCCTGGGGCTGCTGGTGGCCGGCGCGATCCTGCTGTTCACCCGCTCCCGCGTGGAGGCGACGGCCGCCGGGGTGCACGTGCGCAACCCCCTCGGCACCAAGGACGTGCCGTGGCAGGTCGTGCGCGAGGTCCGGCTCGACGAGGGCGCGCCGTGGGCCGTCCTCGAGCTGCACGACGACGAGACCGTCCAGCTGATGGCGGTGCAGGCCCACGACGGGGACCGGGCCATCGACACGGTGCTCGCCCTGCGGGCGCTGCTCGCCGCCAGCCGCGGCGGCCCGGCCGGACCGCCGCCGGCGGACCGCCCGGGGTCGTGAGCGACACCGGCGCCGCGCCGCCGAGGTCCGTGGGCGACACCGGTGGCGCCGACCCCCGGCTGGCTGCGGCCCTCGCCCGGCTGACGGCGACACCGGGCACCGCGGCCCGCGCCGAGGTGCTCGCGGCGCTGGTCGGCGCCCGCGTCTTCGCGCCCGTGACCGCCCGCAGCACGGCCGAGCACGTCGAGGAGCACACCGGGCTGCGGGCCGAGTCGAGCGCCGAGATGGTGCTGCTGTCGCTCGTGGGCAGCGCAGGTGGCCGCGCGGTGCCGCTGTTCGTCGACGCCGCCGGAGCAGTGAGCTTCCGCGCGGGTGCGCGTCCGGTGCCCCTGCCCGGGCCCGACGCCTGCGCCGCGGCCCTGCAGGACGGCGCGGCCGGCGTGCTGCTCGACCCGCCCGGGGCGGCGCTGGCCCTGACCGGCCCCGAGCTGCAGGAGCTGGCGCTCGGGCGGGTGCCGGTCGCCGGAGCCCCGCTGTCGACCGCCCGGACCACCGCGCCACTGACCGCACCCTCGGACGCCGATCCCGACCTGCTGGCGCGCGTCGCCGACGCGCTGCAGGGCGAGCCGGTGCAGGCGGCCCGCCTGCTGCAGGGCCCCGACGGGCCGGTGCTCGGCGTCGTGCCGCAGGCACCGCTCGACGCCGCCGCGCTGGCGGCGCTCGCCGCCCGGGTGCTGCCCTCGGTCGGTGTGGCCGACCTCGCGCTGGCCGTCGTGGCGCCCGGGGGCCCAGGGCTGGCGGTGCCGCTGCGTCAGGCCCCGGGCCGGCGGTCGTGGTGGCGGCTCAGACCGGACCGGTGAGCTTCTCCCCGGGGCCCTCGCCCGGGGCGTCGGGCTCGCGGGAGGCCTCCCGGAACGCCCGCTGCAAGGCCTGCAGCCCGTCGCGCAGGGGAGCAGCGTGCACCCCCAGGTCGGGGCGGGCCGCCGTGACCAGCCCGGCGAGGGCCGTGATGAGCTTGCGGGCCTCGTCCAGGTCCTGCAGCTGCTCGCCCTCCTCGGCCAGGCCGCACTTGACCGCAGCGGCAGACATCAGGTGCACGGCGGCGGAGGCGATCACCTCCGCCGCCGGGACCTCGGCGATGTCGCGGGACTCCGCGAGCTCGGGGGGGACGGCAGCGGACGGGTCTGCGGAGGCGGTCACCCTGCTACTCTGACAGGGCGACCCGGCTCTCGGCTGCCCGGCACCGACCCGTCCCCTCCGGACGGACGACGTGCGGGGTGACCGCGAGCCGTGCAAGCGGAGGTCCCGCCTCCCACCCGAGGAGCCGACAGGCGCCCGGGTCCGGTCGGTGCGACAGCGCGGCGCGAGCCGCGGTGAGCGCGCCGTCGTGGTCCGCCGCCCTCCGGGGCGCGCGGACGGTGGGCCCCGCGCGCAGCGCGGGGCCCTTTCTCGTCGGCCCCCCGGGACGCAGCCCTGGACGCTCACCTGGAGGCCACATCAGCGCTGAACCCCGCATCAACGACCGGATCCGCGTGCCCGAGGTGCGCCTGGTCGGACCCAACGGCGAGCAGGTCGGCATCGTCGCCATCGGCGAGGCCATCAAGCTGGCCCAGGACGCCGACCTCGACCTGGTCGAGGTCGCTCCGATGGCCCGGCCACCGGTCGCCAAGCTCATGGACTACGGCAAGTTCAAGTACGAGACGGCGCAGAAGGCGCGTGAGAGCCGCAAGAACCAGGTGCTCACCGTCATCAAGGAGATGAAGCTCCGTCCCAAGATCGACCCGCACGACTACGAGACCAAGAAGGGCCACGTCGTCCGCTTCCTCAAGGCAGGCGACAAGGTCAAGATCACCATCATGTTCCGCGGACGCGAGCAGTCGCGGCCGGAGCTGGGCTACCGGCTCCTGCAGCGCCTCGGCGAGGACGTCAGCGACCTCGGCTTCGTCGAGTCGGCGCCCAAGCAGGACGGCCGCAACATGATCATGGTGCTCGCCCCGCACAAGAACGCCGCCGACCTCAAGAAGGCGGCCAAGGACGCACCCGAGGCGAGCGCCGCCCCGGGCGCCGCGTCCACGTCCTAGCGGACGCCCCCGACGCCAGCGGACCCGATCGGCCCCCCGACCGGGCGCCACCGAGCACGACCGACGAGAAGGAATCGCGGCAGCCATGCCCAAGCAGAAGACGCACAGCGGCGCCAAGAAGCGCTTCAAGGTGACCGGCTCCGGCAAGGTCCTGCACCAGCGCGCCGGGATGCGGCACAACCTCGAGCGCAAGTCCAGCGAGCTCACCCGGCGCCTGACCGGCACCGCCGAGCTGGCCCCGCAGGACGCCAAGAAGGTCAAGAAGCTGCTGAGCAGCTGAGTCCCCTCCTCCTCTCCCGGCCGCCGCAGCGGCCGGCTCCTCCAGATCGGAAGTGCAGCAGTGGCACGCGTCACGCGGGCGGTCAACGCCCACAAGAAGCGCCGTGAGGTCCTCGAGAAGGCCAGCGGCTACCGGGGCCAGCGCAGCCGCCTCTACCGCAAGGCCAAGGAGCAGCTGCTCCACTCGGCGACCTACGAGTACCGCGACCGCAAGAAGCGCAAGGGCGACTTCCGCCAGCTGTGGATCACGCGCATCAACGCCGCGGCGCGCCTGAACGACATGACCTACAGCCGCCTGGTGCAGGGCCTCAAGGCCGCGGGCGTCGAGGTGGACCGCAAGGTGCTCGCCGAGCTGGCGGTCAACGACGCACCCGCCTTCGCCGCGCTCGTCGAGGTGGCTCGCGCCGCGCTGCCGACCGACGGCACCGGCGGCCCGGCGGCGCAGAACGCTGCCTGAGCAGCTCCCGGCGCTGACCTCGACCCGCTCGCCGCGGGTCCAGGCCGTACGACGACTGACCCGGCGCTCGGCCCGCGCGGCCGAGCGCCGGTTCCTCGTCGAGGGGCCGCAGGCGGTGCGTGAGGCGCTGCCGTCGCTGGTCGAGCTCTACGCCGACCCCGACGGGCAGGTCCGCCACGCCGCCCTGCTCGCCGCGGCTGCCTGTCCGGTCACCCCCGTGACCCGTGAGGTCCTCGCGGCGATGGCCGAGACCGTCACGCCGCAGGGGGTGCTGGGCGTCGCCCCGCTGCTCGACGTCGACCTCGGCACGGCCCTGCGAGGACGCCCGCGGCTCGTGGTCGTGCTGGAGGCCGCTGCCGACCCCGGCAACACCGGCACGGTCGTGCGCACCGCCGACGCGGCAGGCGCCGACGCGGTCGTGCTGACCGAGGGCTCCACCGACCCGCACGGCGGCAAGTGCGTGCGCGCCAGCGCGGGCAGCCTGTGGCACCTGCCGGTCGTGCTCGGGCCGAGCGTCACCGACACGGTGGCCGCCCTGCACGCCGCCGGCCTGACCGTCCTGGCGACGAGCGGCAGCGTCGGGGCCGACGACCTCGACGCCCTGCTCGACACCGGCGCGCTCACCGGACCCACGGCCTGGCTGCTGGGCAACGAGGCCGCCGGGCTGAGCGGCACGGCTCTGGCGCTGGCGGACCGCACGGTGCGCATCCCCGTCCACGGGCGGGCCGAGTCGCTCAACCTCGCGACCGCCGCCGCCGTCTGCCTGTACGCCTCCGCGCGCGCTCAGCGCCGGCGTGCCGGACCGCAACAGGTCACCGACCGAGGGCGACCGGAGGCAGCGACCGGCGTCTAGAGGATGTCGTGTCACAACTGTCCGACACGCCACGTCACTGGACGGCCATGACCTGGACCGTCGTAGAGTGCACGACCTGTCTTCTCGAGGAGCCCCGTGGCCGCGCTGGACCTGGTCAGCCCCCGTGCGGTGGACGTCGACGGCCTGCCGGACGGGGTCCTGGTGGCCGGGACGGACGGCCGGGTCCAGGTGCTCAACCGCGCCGCCGCACGCCTGATCGGCACCACGCCGGAGGCGGCCGCCGGCCTCGACTTCCGCGACGTGCTCCCGCTGGTCGACGACCAGGGCCGCGACTGGTGGAAGTGCACCGACCCCTACCACGGGCTGTCGACCCGCACGCGCCAGCCCGAGGTCCTGCTGACCCTGCCGTCGGGCACCGACCTGCTGGTCACGGCCTCCTACGTGCGCGACGAGCAGCGCCGGCTCGCCCAGCTCGTCGTGGGCCTGCGCGACACCCGCGCCCGCGAGCGCATCGAGCGCTCCCGCGCCAACCTCGTGTCGACGGTCGCCCACGAGCTGCGCTCGCCGCTCACCAGCGTCAAGGGCTTCACCGCGACGCTGCTGGCCAAGTGGGACCGCTTCACCGACGAGCACAAGCAGCTCATGCTGCAGACGGTGAACGCCGACGCCGACCGCGTCACGCGCCTGATCACCGACCTGCTCGACGTCAGCCGGATCGACGCCGGACGCATCGAGCTGCGCAAGCAGCCGGTCGACCTCGCCGCCGCTGTCGCCCGGACCGTCGCCGGGCGGATCGCCGCCGGCGAGCCGGCCGACCGCTTCGTCACGGTCGTCGAGGGCGAGCTGCCCGAGATGTGGGTCGACCCGGACAAGTTCCAGCAGGTCGTCGGCAACCTCGTCGAGAACGCCCTGCGCCACGGCAGCGGCACGGTCACCGTCACCCTCGCGCCCGCCGAGGTCGGTGGCAGCGCCGGCGCGGCGGTCACCGTCGCCGACGAGGGCGCGGGCATCCCCGACGCCGTGCTCTCGCGCATCTTCATGCGCTTCTGGCGCGGCGACCGGCGCGGCGGCACCGGCCTCGGGCTCTACATCGTCAAGGGTCTGGTCGAGGCGCACGGCGGGCGGATCGAGGTGGGCCGCGCCGAGGCCGGCGGAGCGGAGTTCTGCTTCGTGCTGCCCGCCGGGACACCCCCCGAGTTCCTCTAGGACCGGGCCCGGCGGGCGCCCCGACCTCAGCCGTCCGCCGGCCGCCGCGCCCTCTGGGAGACTGGCGGCAGAACCCCCCACGTCTGGAGCTGTTGCACCGTGTCCGCGCCCGACCTGCTGTCCCCGTCTGCTCTCGAACAGGCCCGCGACACCGCTCTGGCCGCCTTCGCCGCGGCCGGGTCGCTGGAGGAGCTGGCGGCGGCCCGTACGACCTGCCTCGGCGACCGCTCGCCGGTCGCGCAGGCCCGCCGCTCCATCGGCAGCCTGCCCGGCACCGAGAAGGCCGACGCCGGCAAGCGCGTCAACGTCGTCCTGCAAGCGGTGACGGCGGCGTTCGAGGCGCGCCGCGGCGAGCTCGAGCAGGAGCGCGACGCCCGGGTGCTCGTCGAGGAGACGGTGGACGTGACCGTGCTGCCGACGCGGCCGGTCGGCGCCCGGCACCCGCTGACGACCATCGCCGAGCGGGTCGCGGACGTGTTCGTCGCCATGGGCTGGGAGGTCGCCGAGGGCCCCGAGCTCGAGCACGAGTGGTTCAACTTCGACGCGCTGAACTTCGGCGGTGACCACCCGGCGCGCGAGCTGCAGGACACGCTGTTCGTCGAGCCGGCCGACAGCGGGCTGGTGCTGCGCACCCACACCTCGCCGGTGCAGGTGCGCTCGCTGCTCGACCGCGAGCTGCCCGTCCACGTCGTCTGCCCGGGGCGGGTCTACCGCGCCGATGCGCTCGACGCGACGCACTCGCCGGTGTTCGCCCAGGTCGAGGGGCTGTGCGTCGACGAGGGCATCACGATGGCGCACCTGCGGGGCACGCTCGACCACCTGGCCACCGCCATGTTCGGCCCCGGCCTGCGGACCCGGCTGCGCCCCAACTACTTCCCGTTCACCGAGCCCTCCGGCGAGGTCGACCTGCAGTGCTTCAGCTGCCGGGGCGCCTCGGCCGAGCCGGGCGCGCCCGCGTGCCGGGTCTGCAACAGCGAGGGCTGGATCGAGTGGGGCGGGTGCGGGATGGTCCACCCCGCCGTGCTGCGCGCCTGCGGCGTCGACCCCGAGCGCTACACCGGCTTCGCCTTCGGCATGGGCCTGGACCGCACGCTGATGTTCCGCCACGGCATCACGGACATCCGCGACTTCTACGAGGGCGACCAGCGCTTCACGCTGGCGCTCGGGACGGAGGCCTGAGATGCGCGTCCCCGTCTCCTGGCTGCGCACGCTCGTGCCCGGTCTCACCGCCTCCGCCGACGAGATCGCCGCGGCCCTGGTGCGCGCCGGACTCGAGGTCGAGCAGGTGCACCGCACCGGCCACGACATCAGCTCCGTCGTCGTCGGCGAGGTGCTCGACGTCGAGGAGCTGACCGGGTTCAAGAAGCCGATCCGCTACTGCCACGTCTCGATCGGCGACCGCACGCACGAGGTCGTGTGCGGCGCGACGAACTTCGTCGCCGGCGACCGGGTGCCCTTCGCCCTGCCCGGCGCGGTGCTGCCCGGCGGCACGATCGCCAGGCGGAAGACGTACGGGCACGTCTCCGACGGCATGATCTGCTCCGCAGCCGAGCTCGGCCTGTCGGACGAGTCCGACGGGATCCTCGTCCTCGAGGGCGAGCACGCCCTCGGCGCCGACGTCGTCGAGCTGCTGTCGCTGCGCGACGAGGTCCTCGACATCGCGGTCACCCCCGACCGGGGCTACGCCCTGTCCGTCCGCGGCGTCGCAAGGGAGGCCGCGACCGCGTACGGCCTGGAGCTCGCCGACCCCGGCTTGGTCGCCGTGCCCGAGCCGACCGCCGACGGCCACCCGGTGCGGCTGGACGACCCGCAGGGCTGCGACCGCTACGTCGCGCGGGTCGTGCGCGGACTGGACCCGGCGGCGACGTCACCCGCCTGGCTGCAGCGCCGACTGGTGCTCGCCGGCATGCGGCCGATCTCGCTGGCCGTCGACGTGACCAACGCCGTGATGCTGGAGACGGGGCAGCCGCTGCACGCCTTCGACCTCGACGCGCTCTCCGGCGAGGTCGTCGTGCGTCGCGCCGGCCCGGGGGAGCGCCTGACCACCCTCGACGGCCAGGACCGCGAGCTCGACCCCGAGGACCTGCTCATCACCGACGACCGCGGTCCGATCGCGCTCGCCGGCGTCATGGGCGGCGGACCGACCGAGGTGACCGCGGGCACCACCGCGCTGCTGATCGAAGCCGCGCACTTCGGCGCCCGCACCATCGCCCGCACCGCCCGCCGGCACCGGCTGCCGTCCGAGGCGAGCCGGCGCTACGAGCGGGGCGTCGACCCGGCGCTGGCGCCCGCGGCTGCGCAGGCCGCGGTCCGGCTGCTCGTCGAGCTGGGCGGTGCCACCGCCGGCCCGGTCACCGACGTCGACCTGCGTCCGCCGCTGCCCCGGCTCGACCTCCCCGTCACCGAGCCCGAGCGGCTCGCCGGCCGGCCCTACGCCCCCGAGGTCGTCCGGCGCCGGCTCGAGGACGTCGGGTGCACGGTCTCGGGCGGGCCGGAGGTGCTGGAGGTCGAGCCGCCGTCGTGGCGGCCCGACCTCGCCGGCCGCGCAGACCTGGTCGAGGAGGTCCTGCGCCTGGAGGGCTACGACACGATCCCGGTCGTGCTGCCGGCGGCGCCCTCCGGGCGGGGCCTCACCCCGGAGCAGCGGCTGCGCCGCACCGCGTCGCGGGCGCTGGCCGCCGCCGGCCTGGTCGAGGTCGTGCTGCCGCCGTTCGTCAGCGAGTCGTCCCTGGAGCTGCTCGGCGGCGGCACCGACGCCCCGCGCCTGCGCAACCCGCTGTCGGCGGAGGAGGCGCTGCTGCGACCCACCCTGCTTCCGGGTCTGCTGGCCACGGTCGGGCGCAACAGCGGCCGTGGGCTGCCCGACGTGGCGGTCTTCGAGACCGGCCACGTGTTCGTCGGCGCCGGGCGCACCGTGCCGGCGCCGGGGGTCGACGGCCCGCCGACCCCGGACCAGCGGGCGGCGCTCGACGCGGCCCTGCCCGAGCAGCCGCGGCACGTCGGCATCGCGCTCGCCGGCGCCCCGGCGTCCTGGGACGCCGCCGTGACGGCGCTGGTCGACCTCGGCCGCGCCCTGGGCCTGGTCCTCGAGCCGCGCGCCGTCTCGCACGGGCCGTTCCACCCCGGCCGCACGGCCGAGCTGCTGCTCGACGGCCGTCGGACCGGCCTGGCCGGCGAGCTGCACCCGCGCGTCGTGGCGGCCCTCGGCCTGCCGCCCCGCACCTGCGCGGCAGAGGCGAACCTCGACGTCCTGGTGGCGGCCGCAGCGGCGCAGGGTCCCCGGCCCGCCCCGCTCGTCTCGCACTTCCCGCCGGCCAGCGTCGACGTCGCGCTGGTCGTCGCCGACGACGTGCCCGCCGCCGACGTCGAGCGGGCGCTGCGCGACGGCGCCGGCGACCTGCTGGAGGGTCTTCGGCTGTTCGACGTCTACGTCGGCCCTCAGGTGGGGGAAGGGCGTCGCTCGCTCGCGTACGGCCTGCGCCTCCGCGCCCCCGACCGGGTGCTCACGGGAGCGGAGATCCTCGCCGCCCGCGACGCGGCTCTCGAGCGCGCCCGGGCCGACGTCGGAGCCGAGCTGCGCACCTGAGCCGCGCTGCCAGACGGAGGAGGCGGGCGCCTGCTCGTCGGGCGCCCGGTCGCTCGGGCCCCTGCCCGTGCGGGCCCCTACGAGACTGCCCTCGTTCTCGGGGGCAGTCTCGTAGCGTCGCGGCACCGCCCTCCGCCTCCCCAGCCCCGGCCGTCGGTGAATGGGCATGCAGCGCTGTGTATGCTCGTCGGATGGGGCTGACGGCGGCGGTGGCAGGGGCCAGCGGGTACGCGGGCGGTGAGCTGCTCCGCCTGCTGCTCGACCACCCCGACCTCGAGGTCGGTCCGGTGGCCGCGGGCAGCGCCGCCGGGCGGCCGGTCACCGAGCTGCACCCCCACCTGCCGCAGCTGGCCGGGATCCACTTCACCGCCACCACGGCCGAGGTGCTCGCCGGCGCCGACGTCGTCTTCCTCGCCCTGCCGCACGGGCAGTCCGCCGCCCTGGCCGCCGCCCTGCCCGACGTCCTGCCGGTGGTGGACCTCGGCGCCGACCACCGGCTGGCCTCCGCCGCCGACTGGGCCCGCTTCTACGACACGCCGTACGCCGGGCAGTGGCCGTACGGGCTGCCCGAGCTGTTCCGCCGGCAGCTCGTCGGGGCCTCCCGCATCGCCGGTCCGGGGTGCAACGCCACGGCGATGACGCTGGCCCTCGGACCGCTGCTGGCTGCCGGCCTGGTCGACCCGCAGGACCTCGTCGCCACGACGATCAGCGGCACCAGCGGTGCCGGACGCGGCCTGGCCCCGAACCTGCTGGCCAGCGAGGTGCTCGGCAGCACCAGCGCCTACAAGGTGACCGCCCACCGCCACACCCCCGAGGTGCGGCAGTCGCTGCGCACGCTGGCGGGAGCCGACGTGACGCTGTCCTACACCCCGACCCTCGCGCCGATGCCGCGCGGGATCCTCGCGACCTGCACTGCCCGCACGACGGCGAGCGAGGACGAGCTCCGCGCAGCCCTGCGGGCGCAGTACGACGCCGAGCCGTTCGTGCACGTGCTGCCCGAGGGGCGCTGGCCGGTGACGGCGGCGACCGTCGGCGGCAACGCCTGCCAGCTGCAGGTGGCGGTCGACGCCGACGCCGGGCGGGCGGTGGTCGTCGCCGCCCTCGACAACCTCGGCAAGGGCGCCGCGGGGCAGGCGGTGCAGTGCGCCAACCTGGCGCTCGGCCTGCCCGAGACGGCCGGCCTGTCGGCCAGCGGCGTGGCCCCGTGACCGCCGGCGGCTCGGGCAGCGACGGCGGCTCGACGGGCCCCGGGAGCTGGCTCCCCGCCGGCTTCCGTGCCTCGGGCGCGACCGCCGGTCTGAAGGACAGCGGCGCCCCCGACCTGGCCCTGGTCGTCAACGACGGCCCGCTGGCCGCCGCCGCAGGGGTGTTCACCGCCAACCGGGTCAAGGCCGCCCCCGTGCTGTGGTCGCAGCAGGTGCTGTCCGCCGGACGGGTGGAGGCGGTGGTCCTGAACTCCGGCGGCGCGAACGCCTGCACGGGCCCCGACGGGTTCGCCGACACCCACCGCACCGCGGAGGCGGTGGCCGCGGCGCTCGGGACCGGCGCGGCTCGCGTCGCCGTCTGCTCCACCGGCCTCATCGGCGTCCGCCTCCCGATGGACCGGCTCCTGCCCGGCGTGGCGCAGGCCGTACAGGCGCTCAGCCCGTCCGGCGGCGCAGCGGCGGCGGAGGCCATCCGTACGACCGACACGGTCGCGAAGACCGCGGTCGCCAGGGGCGGAGGCTGGTCGGTCGGCGGCATGGCGAAGGGGGCGGCGATGCTCTCGCCCGCGCTCGCCACCATGCTGGCCGTCGTGGCCACCGACGCCGTCGCCGACGCGGCCCTGCTCGACGAGGTGCTGCGCGCGGCCACTGCCCGCACCTTCGACCGCGTCGACACCGACGGGTGCATGAGCACCAACGACACGGTGCTGCTGCTCGCGAGCGGTGCCAGCGGGCTGGCCCCGACCCGGGCCGAGCTGCAGTCGGCCGTCACCGCCGTCTGCCACGACCTCGCGCAGCAGATGGTCCGCGACGCCGAGGGCGCGAGCAAGGACATCGCCGTCGAGGTGGTCGGGGCCGCCAGCGTGGCCGACGCCCTCGACGTCGCCCGGGCGGTCGGCCGCAGCAACCTGCTCAAGTGCGCGCTGCACGGCCAGGACCCCAACTGGGGCAGGGTCCTCGCCGCGGTGGGCACCACGTCGGCGGCCTTCGTCCCCGACGCCCTCGACGTCGCCATCAACGGCGTGCAGGTCTGTCGCGGCGCGGCGCCCGGAGACGACCGCGCGTCGGTGGACCTGTCCGGCCGCGAGGTGCACCTGGTGGTCGACCTGCACGCCGGACCGCACGAGGCGACCGTGTGGACCAGCGACCTCACGGCGCAGTACGTCCACGAGAACAGCGCGTACTCGACGTGACCGCCCGCCCGACCGCACGCGGCCACACCGCCCTGCCCAAGGCCGCCGCACTGGTGGAGGCGCTGCCCTGGCTGCGCGCCTTCTCCGGCCGGACCATCGTCGTGAAGTACGGCGGCAACGCCATGACCAGCCCGGAGCTGCAGCGGGCGTTCGCCGAGGACGTCGCGTTCCTGCGCTACGCCGGCGTCTCCGTCGTCGTGGTCCACGGCGGCGGGCCGCAGATCACCGCCCACCTCGCCCGGCTCGGCGTCGACAGCGAGTTCCGCGGCGGACTGCGCGTCACGACCCGCGAGACCGTCCAGGTGGTCCGCATGGTGCTCGTCGGGCAGGTCAACTCCGACGTCGTGGGCCTGCTGAACGCGCACGGGCCCTGGGCCGTCGGGCTGTCCGGCGAGGACGCCTCGCTGTTCACCGCCGAGCGCCGCCCGGCCCTGGTCGACGGGCAGGAGGTCGACGTCGGCCTGGTCGGCGAGGTGGTCGAGGTGCGGCCGCAGGTCGTGCGCGCCCTGCTCGCCGAGGGCAAGGTGCCCGTCGTGGCCACCGTCGCCCGCGGCGTCGACGGCGAGCTGTACAACGTCAACGCCGACACGGCCGCAGCCGCCCTCGCCGTCGCGCTGGGCGCGGAGAAGCTCGTGGTCCTCACCGACGTCGAGGGGCTGTACGCCGACTGGCCGGACGCCGGCACCGACGCGGCCGCCCCGGCCGAGGTCGTCAGCCGGATCGACGCCGACGAGCTGGCGGTCCTGCTGCCGAGCCTGTCCAGTGGCATGGTGCCGAAGATGCAGGCGTGCCTGGCGGCGGTGGAGGGCGGCGTCCCGCGCGCCCACGTGCTCGACGGCCGGGTCGCGCACAGCCTGCTGCTCGAGCTGGTCACCGACGAGGGCGTCGGCACCATGGTCGTCCCCGCTCAGGGCGGCGCCCGTCCGGAGGGAGGGTCATGACGGTCACGCAGCAGTGGCAGGACCGCTGGGACGACGCGCTCATGGGCAACTACGGCACGCCGTCCGTGGTGCTCGCGCGCGGCAGCGGGGCGACGGTCTGGGACGTCGAGGGGACGCGCTACCTCGACCTGCTGGGCGGCATCGCGGTCAACGTGCTCGGCCACGCCCATCCGGCCGTCGTCGAGGCCGTGACCCGGCAGGTGTCGACGCTCGGGCACACCAGCAACCTGGCCGCGCACGCCCCGGGCATCGAGCTGGCCGAGCGGCTCAAGGACCTCGTGGGAGCGGGCCCCGACAGCCGGGTGCTGTTCACCAACTCCGGCGCGGAGGCCAACGAGGCGGCCCTGAAGCTGTCGCGACGGCTGCGGCCCGGCGGCGGCTGGGTGGCCTGCGAGGGCGCGTTCCACGGCCGCACGCTCGGGGCCCTGGCAGTCACCGGTCAACCCGGCAAGCGGGGGCCGTTCGAGCCGCTCCCCGGACCGGTGACCTTCGTCCCGTACGGCGACCGCGCGGCCCTGACGGCGGCCGTGACCGCCACCACCGCCTCCGTGGTGCTGGAACCGGTCATGGGGGAGGCCGGTGTGGTCCTGCCGCCCGCCGGCTTCCTCGAGGCCGCCCGCGCGGCGTGCGACGCGTCCGGTGCCCTGCTCCACCTCGACGAGGTGCAGGGCGGCGTCGGCCGGGTGGGGGCGTGGCTGACCAGCGCGGTCACCGCCCCCGACGTCGTGCCCGACGTCGTGACGATGGCCAAGGCGCTCGGCGGCGGCCTGCCGCTCGGCGCCGTCGTCGCCAACGGCCGGGCCGCCTCGGCGCTGGGCAAGGGCGACCACGGCACGACGTTCGGCGGCAACCCGGTGGCGTGCGCGGCGGCCCTGGCCGTGCTGCGCACCGTCGAGGACGAGGGGCTGCTCGAGCGGTCCGCGGTCCTGGGCGCCCACCTGCGGACGGCCCTGGAGGCACTCGGGCACCCGCTGGTGCGGCAGGTGCGCGGGCTGGGCCTGTGGGTCGGCATCGAGCTGCACGAGCCGGTGGCGCCGGCCGTCGAGGCGGCCGCACGCGACGCCGGCTACCTCGTCAACGCGGCCGGCCCGGCCGTCCTGCGCCTCGCGCCTCCCCTCGTGGTCACCCGCGAGGAGCTCGACGGCTTCGTCGCCGCCCTGCCGCGGCTGCTCGACGCCGTGCGGGTGCCGGCGTGAGCGGCGTGCGGGTCGTCGTCGTCGAGGACGACCCGAGCGTGCGCGGGCTGCTGCAGACCCTGCTCGTCGCGGAGGGCTACTCGGTGTCGACCGCCTCGGACGGGCTCGGTGGCCTCGGCCAGATCGCCGCGACGTCGCCCGCGCTGGTGCTGCTCGACCTGATGATGCCCGACCTCGGGGGCGCCCGGGTGATCCAGGAGCTGCGCGAAGACCCGGAGCTCGCCCGCATCCCCGTCCTGGTCGTCACCGGACAGGAGGATGCCGTGGCGGACATGCGCGCGCGGCTCGGCGACGACAACGTCTTCCTCAAGCCCTTTGCCGTCGGCGAGCTGCTGGCCCGCGTCGACGCCGTCACCGGAGGCCCCTGATGGTCCGTCACTTCCTGGCCGACGACGACCTCTCACCCGCCGAGCAGGCCGAGGTGCTCGCGCTGGCCGCCGAGCTCAAGATCGGCGCCGCCGTGTCCGCGCCACTGCAGGGCCGCGCCGTCGCCGTCGTGTTCGAGAAGCCGAGCACGCGCACGCGCCTGTCGTTCGAGGTCGGGATCGTGCAGCTCGGCGCCCATCCGGTCGTCCTCGACGCCCGCAGCACCCAGCTGGGCCGGGGCGAGACGATCGAGGACACGGCGCGGGTGCTGTCGCGCTACGTCGACGCGATCGTCATCCGCACGACCGGCCAGGACCGCATCGAGGCCCTGGCCGGCGCCAGCACCGTCCCGGTCGTCAACGCCCTGACCGACGCCTACCACCCCTGCCAGGTCCTGGCCGACCTGCAGACGGTGCAGGAGCGGCGGGGCCGGCTCGCCGGCCTGACGCTGACCTACCTGGGCGACGGGGCCAACAACATGGCGCACAGCCTGCTGCTCGGCTGCGCGATGGCCGGCCTGCACGTCCGGGTCGGCGCTCCGGAGGGCTACCAGCCCGACCCGGCGGTGGTCGAGCGGGCCCGGGCGTACGGCACCGACGTCGTCGTCACCGACGACCCGACCGCCGCCGCCACCGGCGCCGACGTCCTCTACACCGACGTCTGGGTGTCGATGGGCCAGTCCGACGGCGAGGCGCGGCTGCGCGACCTCGCGCCGTACGCCGTCGACGACGCGGCCGTCGCCGCTGCCGGCGAGCCGGTGGTCCTGCACTGCCTGCCCGCCCACCGCGGCGAGGAGATCGCTGCGTCGGTGCTCGACGGACCCCTGTCGGCCGTCTGGGACGAGGCCGAGAACCGGCTGCACGCGCAGAAGGCGCTGCTGACCTGGCTCCTGCGGCAGGCCTGACGTGGCGACCCCTGCAACCGGTCCCGTCCCCGCCAGCGCTCCGTCGACCAAGGCGGCTCGGCAGGCGCGCATCGCCGAGATCATCGGCGCGCACGTCGTCGCCAGCCAGAGCCAGCTCGGCCGGCTGCTCGCCGACGCGGGCGTCGCGGTCACCCAGGCCACCCTGTCGCGCGACCTCGAGGACCTCGGCGCGGTCAAGGTCCGCACGGCGGCGGGCATGGCCTACGCCGTGCCGGAGGAGAACGCCCCTCGTGGCGGGACGCCGGAGGCCGTCGACGCCCGCCTGGCCCGACTGCTCGAGGAGCTGCTCGTCTCCGCCGAGGCCACCGGCGACCTCGTCGTCGTCCGCACACCGCCCGGCGGCGCCCACTTCCTCGGGTCCGCCCTCGACCGGGCCGGGCTGCCCGAGGTCGCCGGCACGCTCGCCGGCGACGACACCGTCCTGCTCGTCACCCGGGCGGCCGGGCCGCCCGCGCCGGCCTCGCGCACCCTCGCCGAGCACCTCGTCCGCCTGGCCGAGGGGCGGGCGCCCGGCCCGGCCGTCGTGACCGACAGCCCGACCCCGACCCGCCCAGGGCCCCGCCCCGACCGGCCCCGACCTGCGAAGGACCTCTCGTGAGCACCTCCCCGCACGACCGCGCGGTCCCGGCCCGGCCGACCGCGTGAGCACCGAGGGCGAGAGCGGGACCGCCGGCGGCGGGGCGCGCCCGGAGCGCACCGCGCTGTGGGGCGGCCGGTTCGAGGGCGGACCGGCCGAGGCCCTCGCCCGCCTGTCGGCGAGCGTCCACTTCGACTGGCGCCTGGCCCCGTACGACCTCACCGCCTCCTCCGCGCACGCCCGCGTGCTGCACCGCGCCGGGCTGCTGTCCGACGACGAGCTCGACCGCATGCTCGGCGCGCTGGCGGAGCTGCGGACCGAGGTCGCGGACGGCGCGTTCCGCCCCCGGTTCGAGGACGAGGACGTGCACACGGCGCTCGAGCGCGGGCTGCTCGAGAAGCTCGGCGCGCTCGGCGGCAAGCTGCGCGCCGGCCGCTCGCGCAACGACCAGGTGGCGACCGACCTGCGGCTCTACCTGCGCGACTCCGCCCGGCAGGTGGTCGCCCGGCTCGCCGACCTCGAGCAGGCGCTGGTCGACCAGGCCGAGCAGCACCTCGACACCCCCGCCCCCGGCATGACGCACCTGCAGCACGCCCAGCCGGTGCTGTTCGCCCACCAGCTGCTGGCGCACGTGCAGGCCTTCGCCCGCGACGTGCAGCGACTGCGTGACTGGGACGCCCGCGCGGCGGTCTCCCCGCTGGGCTCGGGAGCCCTGGCCGGCTCGTCGCTGCCCGTCGACCCGGTGGCCACCGCGGCCGAGCTCGGCTTCTCGCGCCCCGCGGCCAACTCGATGGACGCGGTGTCCGACCGCGACTTCGTCGCCGAGTTCCTGTTCGCCGCCGCACTGCTCGGCGTCCACCTCTCCCGTCTGGGCGAGGAGGTCGTGCTGTGGAACTCCACGGAGTTCGGCTGGGTGACCCTCGACGACGCCTTCTCGACCGGTTCGTCGATCATGCCGCAGAAGAAGAACCCCGACATCGCCGAGCTCGCGCGGGGCAAGTCCGGCCGGCTGATCGGCCACGTGACCGGCTCGCTGGCGATGCTCAAGGGCCTGCCGCTCACCTACGACCGCGACATGCAGGAGGCGCAGGAGCCCTGCTTCGACGCCGTCGAGACGCTCCTGCTGGTGCTGCCGGCGATGGCGGGGATGGTCGCCACGATGACGGTCCACGCCGACGTCCTGGAGGCGTCGGCACCCGCCGGCTTCGCGCTCGCGACCGACGTCGCCGAGCTGCTGGTGAAGAACGGCGTCCCGTTCCGCGAGGCGCACGAGGCCGTGGGGCGGCTCGTCGCGTGGTGCACGGCGCAGGGTCGCGAGCTGCACGAGGCCGGCGACGACGAGCTGGCGCAGGTGTCGCCCCACCTGACCCCCGACGTGCGGTCGGTGCTCGACGTGCGCGGGGCGATCGCGGCGCGCGACGGCCAGGGCGGCACCGCCCCCGTCCGGGTCCGTGAGCAGCTCGGCGCCGTGCGCGAGGACCTCGCCGGGCAGCGCGCCTGGGCCGGCCGCTGAGCTCCGCCCCGCCACCCGGGAGCGGCCTGACCCGCGCCGAGCTGTCCCGACCGGTCCTGCAGGTGGCGCCGGCCCTGCTGGGTGCGCTGCTGTGCGCCGGCGGCGTGACGGTCCGGCTCACCGAGGTCGAGGCGTACGCGGGGGAGTCCGACCCGGGCTCGCACGCCTTCCGCGGCCGCACGCCGCGCACGCAGGTCATGTTCGGCCCGGCCGGTCGTGCGTACGTCTACTTCACCTACGGCATGCACTGGTGCGTCAACGTCGTCACCGGACCCGACGGCGAGGCCTCCGCGGTGCTGCTGCGCGCCGGAGAGGTCGTCGACGGCCTCGACGCCGCGCGCACCCGCCGCCCCGAGGTGCGCGAGCGCGACCTGTGCCGCGGCCCGGCCCGGCTGTGCAGGACGCTCGCCATCTCCGGCGAGCACACGGGAGCCGACCTGCTCGACCCGGCGTCCCCGGTGCGGCTGCGAGCGGGCCCGCCGGTGGAGGCCTCGCGGGTGCGCACCGGTCCGCGCGTCGGCGTCGCAGGCGCGGGCGCCGACGCGACGTGGCGGTTCTGGCTGGACGGTGAGCCGACGGTGTCGCCGTACCGGCCGGCCGTGCGCCGGAGCCCCCGTCCGGGACGTCCCGCCCCCTGACCGGTGGCGGGAGTGCAGCGCGGGGCGTACGGCGCGGGTGCCCCGTCGGGCGTGCACGAGAATCGTCGGGTGAGCACCACCGAGACCTCTGCCCCCGTCGACGGCGCCGCCGTCCTGGACGACCTGTCCTGGCGCGGCCTGCTCGCCCAGACCACCGACGAGGCGGCACTGCGGCGTGACCTGTCCGCGGGCCCGCTGACGCTGTACTCCGGCTTCGACCCGACCGCCGACAGCCTGCACCTCGGGCACCTCGTGCCGCTGTTCGTCCTGCGGCGGTTCCAGCTCGCCGGCCACCGGCCGATCGCCCTGGCGGGCGGCGCGACCGGCTTCATCGGCGATCCGAGCGGCCGTACGGCCGAGCGCGTCATGATGACGGCCGACGTCGTCGCTCAGCGCGTCGCGCGCATCCGCCGCCAGCTCGAGCGGTTCCTCGACTTCGACGACAGCCCTCGCGGGGCGGTCCTGGCCGACAACCTGGAGTGGACCGCTCCGATGTCGGCCATCGAGTTCCTGCGCGACGTCGGCCAGCACTTCTCGGTCAACGCGATGCTCGCCAAGGAGTCGGTGTCCGCACGGCTCGAGGCAGGCGGGCTGACCTTCACCGAGTTCAGCTACATGCTGCTGCAGTCCTACGACTACCTCGAGCTGCACCGCCGGTACGGCTGCCGGCTGCAGATCGGCGGCAACGACCAGTGGGGCAACATCACCGCCGGTCTCGACCTGATCCGGCGGGTCGAGGGCGGTGACCGGTCGGTGCACGCCTTGACGCTGCCGCTGGTCACCGACTCCTCCGGTGCCAAGATCGGCAAGAGCACCGGTGGCGGCAACGTCTGGCTCGACCCCGCGCTGACCTCGCCGTACGCGCTCTACCAGTACCTGCTGAACGTCGACGACCGCGACGTCGGCACCTACCTGCGCCTGCTCACCTTCCTGCCCCGCGCGAGCGTCGAGGACCTCGACGCCGCGACGACCGCACGGCCGCAGGGCCGGGCCGCCCAGCGCGCCCTGGCCGAGCACCTGACCACGCTGGTGCACGGGGAGGGGGAGCTCGCGCGCGTGCAGGCGGCCAGCGCCGCGCTGTTCGGCTCCGGTGCGCTGGAGGACCTCGACGAGGGGACGCTGGCCGCCGCCCTGGCCGAGGCGCCCTCCACCGGGGTGTCCGGCCCGACGCCGGCCTACGTCGACCTGCTCGCTGCCGCGCTCGGGGTGTCGAAGTCCGACGCACGGCGAGCGGTGCGGGAGGGCGGGGCCTACCTCAACAACCGCCGGGTCGCGGACGAGGGCGCGGTGCCGGACGAGGGCGACTGGCTCCACGGACGCTTCCTGGTGCTGCGCCGGGGCAAGCGCGCGATGGCCGTGGTGGAGCGTGGCCCGGGCCGATGACGCGCGGCCGGCGCGGTCCCGACCCCGCCGGCTGCCGTGCGACCTCCGTCACGGGGGAAGCCGGTTGACGGGCCGGGCCCGTGCTCGTAACGTCTTCGGGGCACCCGGAGCACCGGACAGCAGCGGTAGGACTCGCTGCCGGACGGTCTGGGGCCACCCTCGACCCGGACTCTGGCGATCAGCCGCGTCCGAGGCGGGAGCGGACCGCGAGTTGACGGTCACTGCACGACAGGATAGGTTCGGAGAGTTGCCCCGCGTGCGGCCGGAGGGTCGTGGGTGGTGAGCGTCTGTTCCTTGAGAACTCAACAGCGTGCCGATAGTCAGTGCCGATGCCTGGCTTGTGTTTCTGGTGTGCTCCGTGTGGGGTGTGCTGGGGGTTG
>CADCUB010000109.1 GCA_902805775.1 uncultured Frankineae bacterium
GCGCGGCGCCGGCCGATTCCGCCGCCCACGCGCCGGCCCCTCCGGTGGCGCGTCCGCGCGCCCTCGACCGCGCGCGTCAGCGCAGCCGGGCACGGGCCTCGCGCAGGATCGCGGCGGCGACGCGCTCCAGCGCCGGCGACCGCAGCTTCCACTGCTGCCAGTGCAGGGCGACGTCGACCGCGCCGCGCGGGTCGAGCTCGACGAGGTCGTCCTCGTCCGGCTCGAGCTGCAGGTCGGGCAGCATCCCCCAGCCGTACCCCAGGCGCACCGCCGCCAGGAAGTCCGCGGACGCCGGCACCCGGTGCTGCGGCGGCTCGGGGGTCGCCCGCCCCCGCACGCGCCGGCGCAGGTAGTCGTGCTGGAGCCGGTCGTCGCGGTCGAAGACCACCATCGGCGCGGTGCTCAGGGCCTGCGCCGTGGGCCCCTCGGGCAGCCAGCGGGCGGCGAAGGAGCGTGCGGCCCGCGGGCGGTAGCGCATCCGCCCCAGGCGCTCGACGGTGCAGCCGGGCAGCGGGTCCGCCTCTGCGGTCACCGCCGCCATCACGACGCCGGCGCGCAGGAGGTCGCCGGTGCGCGCCTGGTCCTCGCGGTGCAGCTCGAAGGACAGCTCACCGGCCAGGGGTGCGAGCGCGGGCAGTGCCCAGGTGCTGAGACTGTCGGCGTTGACGGCGATCGAGACGGTCGGGGCGTACGGACCCTCCGCCTCGCCCAGGAGCGCTGCCGTGTCGGACGTGAGCAGCTCCACCTGCCGCGCCAGGCGCAGCACCGCCTCCCCGCTGGCTGTGGGCCGCACCGGCCTGCTGCGCATGAACAGGACCCGCCCGGCCGCCACCTCGAGCGCCTTGAGCCGCTGGCTCACCGCGGAGGGCGTCACGGCCAGGCGCTGCGCCGCGCCCTGCAGGGTGCCCTCGTCGACGGCGGCAGCGAACGCCCGCAGCTGGGCGAGGTCGAAGTCCATGAAGCAACGCTAACGGTGCTGCAGGAAGTTGAGCTGGAGTGCACCGTCGACGCGCCCTAGCGTCGAGCACGTGGACACGACCGCAGCCCTCGTCAGCGCCGCCTCGGGCCTGGCTCTCGGCCTGTCGCTGATCGTCGCGATCGGCGCGCAGAACGCCTTCGTGCTCCGCCAGGGCCTGCGCGGCGAGCACGTCCTCGCCGTCGTGGCGGTCTGCGCGACGTCCGACGCCGTCCTGATCGCCGCCGGGGTGCAGGGCACCGGGGCGCTGCTCGACCGCCTGCCGTGGTTCGTGCCGGTCGTGGAGTGGGGCGGGGCCGCGTTCCTGCTCGGGTACGCCGCGCTCGCCGCTCGGCGTGCCCTGCGCCCGGCGGCGGCGCTGCGGGTGGACGGCGATCCCGCGCCGCGCCCCCTGCGCGGCGTGCTGGCCACCTGCCTCGCCCTCACCTGGCTCAACCCCCACGTCTACCTCGACACCGTGGTGCTGCTGGGTGCGGTGGCCGGCAGCCACGACGAGCGCCGCTGGTGGTTCGGTGCCGGGGCGGTGGTGGGCAGCGTCCTGTGGTTCGCGGCGCTCGGCACCGGTGCGCGGCTGCTGCGTCCGCTGTTCGCGCGACCGCGGGCGTGGCAGGTGCTCGACGGCGGCATCGCCGTGGTCATGGTGACCATCGCCCTGTCGCTGCTGCGATGACCGCCCGAGCGCCGCGACGTCCGCGGCCCGGTGCGGGCCGGGCGGGCGGCGTCGAGGGGGCCGTTACCCTCGAGCCGTGAGCAGCCTGCCGCCGCCGGTCCGCACCCGCCTGGTCCCGGCCCGGCCGGCGTCGTGGCGGTAGCGGCCGTGCACGAGCGGGAGGCGCTGCTGACGGCCCTGCGTGAGCAGCGGGAGCACGTGCTGCAGGCGGTCGACGGGCTGGCGGACGCCGACCTGCGGCGGCCCGTGCTGCCGTCGGGGTGGACCTGCCTCGGGCTCGTCCAGCACCTGGCCCGAGACGTCGAGCGGTTCTGGTTCCGGGCCGTGGTGGCCGGTGAGGCCGTCGAGCTGTGCTCGGGCGACGAGGCGTGGCGCGTCGACGACACCACGCCGGCACGTGACGTGCTGGCCGCCTACCGCGCGGAGTGCCGGGCCTGCGACGAGGTCATCGGCCGCACCGAGCTCACGGCGCAGCCGGCGCGGTGGCCCACCGACGTCTTCGCCGACCTGCCGGTGCGCGACCTGCGCTCGACGATCCTCGCGGTGATCGTCGAGACGGCGTGCCACGCCGGCCACCTGGACGCCGTCCGCGAGCTGCTGGACGGTCGTCAGCACCTCGTGCTCACCTGACCGGTCGGCGTGCGACGGCCGGCACGGGCCGGCCGTCGCTCATCCCGGGCGCTTCACCCGGTACATCGCCCGATCGGCCTCGGCCAGCAGCTGGTGGGCGGGGGTGGTCGGGTCGGTGGTGGTCGCGGTGCCGAGCGAGGCGGTGAGCCTGACGGCGACCGTCGGCGCGGGCCGGCCGTCGCGACCCGGTGGCAGCGTGCAGTGGATCGGGGTGGCCAGGGCCGCGTGGATGCGCGTGGCCACGCTGTCGGCCTGGCTGCGGCCGCTGTCCTCGCAGAGCACGACGAACTCGTCGCCGCCGTAGCGGCAGGCGGTGTCGCCGGGGCGCTGCAGGTGCTGCAGCCGGCGGGCGACGGCGACCAGGACCTGGTCACCGAGGGTGTGGCCGTAGGTGTCGTTGACCAGCTTGAAGCCGTCCAGGTCGGCGAACAGCACGGCCACCGTGGAGGGCTGCCGGGTCAGGCGGGCCAGGGCCTGCTCGAGCCGGTTGACGAGCAGCGCGCGGTTCGGCAGGCCGGTGAGCGGGTCGTGCAGCGCTCGGTGGGTCAGCTCCGCCTGGGTCGCCAGCTGCTCGCTGGTGTCCTGGACGTGCACGACGAGGTAGCCGGGGCTGCTACCCGTCGGCGGCACCCGGGCGCAGGTCAGGCAGACCGGCACCGGGGCGCCGTCGGCACGCTGCAGGCGGCTGTCCGTCGTGTGCCGCGGCTGCCCGCTGGCGATCATCTCCGCCCGCCCGGCGGTGATCAGTGGTGCGGCGTCGGCGGCCGCGACGTCCTCCAGGCGGCGGCCGAGCAGCGCCGCGACCGGGTGGCCGAGCAGGTCGGCCAGCGCCTGGTTCGCCTGGACGAGCACGCCCTGGTCCGTCGTCACGGCCATGCCGACCGGCGCCGACTCGAACGCCACGGTCAGCTGCCGGCGTGCCTCCGCTGCGGCTGGAGCCTCCGGCGGTCCCGCGTCACGGACGACGTGCAGTGGCGACGTGGGGGCTGGCTGCACGGGGCTCCGTCCGCAGCGAGGGACCGACAGGTGCGGGGTGCCGGTCCGGGCGCCGTTGGGTCACGAGGTGGTACGACATCGCTACCCTCCGTGTTGCGAGTCGACGCCCACGTGGCGGCACGGGATGACGTCCCGGGTGCGCTCGTCGGCCGCAGGCGCTCGTCCTCGAGGACGGCGACGCCGGCAGCCACCTGCGGCTCGTGCCTCAGCGCGGGACGTCGGTGCGGTCGGCGTCGATCAGCCGGCCGTCGCAGTAGCTCAGCGCCCAGACGCTGCCCTTCGGCGCCGCCGGGTCGGCGACCTCCAGCCCCGCGTCGGCGGTGAGCTCGGCGACTGCGGGACGGATGGCCCGCCCCTGACTGCAGGCCACCACCGTCCGGCCCGACGTGCCGAGCTCGCGCAGGCGTCCGGGCAGCTGCTCGGCGGCGTCCTCGGCCAGCGCTGCGTCGATCTCCATCGCCACCCCCAGGCGGTGCGCGGCGTGCTCGACCGTCTGCCGGCACCGCAGCGCCGGTGCGCTCATCACCCTCGTCGGCGCCCACAGCGGCAGCAGCTCGGCCTGCGCGTCCGCCTGCGCCCAGCCGTCCTCGTCGAGCGGGCGCTCGTCGTCCGGTCCCGTCCACTCCTCGCGGCTGCCGGCTCGCGCGTGCCGCACGAGCAGCACGGTCGAGGTCTGCAGCGGGTGCTCGGCGAAGCGCAGGAGCACCACGTCGTCCCCGCCTGCCGTGACGGTCCGCAGGGCACGCGGGACGCTCAGCCAGCGCAGCGCGTCGACCTCGTCGGACGGCTCGAAGGCGCCGTCCACGGCCTGCAGCGCCCACCAGCGCACCGTCTTCGGCACGTCCCGGCCACGCTCGAGCACCCGGTAGCGGCTGCTGCCCAGGCTGCGGCCGAGCACGCCCCGGAAGCCGGTCTCCTCGTGCACCTCCCGCACGGCGGCCGCGACGTCGAGCTCACCGGCGTCGAGCTTGCCCTTGGGCAGCGACCAGTCGTCGTAGCGCGGCCGGTGCACGACGGCCACCTCCACCCGGCCGTCGGCCTGCCGCCACAGGACGCCACCGGCGGCCCGCACGTGGCCCTTGTCCCGGCCCATCGCGGGTCAGCCGGCGCCGCGCTCGCTGCTGCGGCGCAGCAGTTCGGTCTGCATGTCGTGGCTGGGCTGCCCGGGGCCCGGTCGCTGCTCCCAGCACCCGTCGGGCTGCAGCGCCCAGTGGCGCGTGTCCGGGCGCATCGCCCGGTCGAACAGCGCGTCGACCTGCCGCTGGACGACCGGGTCCTTGAGGCGCACGAGCGTCTCGACGCGCCGGTCGAGGTTGCGGTGCATGAGGTCGGCGCTGCCCAGCCAGTGCTCCACGCCGCCGTCCTCGTGGTCGCCGAACACCAGCAGCCGGGAGTGCTCGAGGAAGCGCCCGACGATGCTGCGCACCGAGATCGTCTCGGACAGGCCGGGCACGCCGGGCCGCAGCGCGCAGATGCCGCGCACGACGAGCTCGACGGGTACACCGGCGCGGCTGGCGGCGTAGAGGGCGTCGATGACGACCTCGTCGACGACGCTGTTGGCCTTCAGGCGCACGCGCGACGGCCGGCCCTGACGGGCCCGCTCCGCCTGGCGCCCGATCCGCTCGAGCAGGCCGGCGCGCACACCGTGCGGGGCGACCATGAGGGTCCGGTAGTGCGTCTGGCGGCTGTAGCCGGTCAGGGTGTTGAACAGGTCGGTGAGGTCGGCGCCCACCTCGGGGTCTGCGGTGAGCAGGCCGAGGTCCTCGTAGGTGCGCGCCGTCTTGGGGTTGTAGTTGCCGGTGCCGATGTGGGCGTAGCGCCGCAGCTGCCCCTTCTCCTGCCGCACGACCAGCGAGGTCTTGCAGTGGGTCTTGAGCCCGACCAGGCCGTACACGACGTGGCAGCCGGCCTTCTCCAGCTCACGTGCCCAGCGGATGTTGGCCTGCTCGTCGAAGCGGGCGGTGATCTCCACCAGCACCACGACCTGCTTGCCGGCCTGCGCGGCGTCGACGAGCGCGTCGACGATCGGCGAGTCGCCGGAGGTGCGGTACAGCGTCTGCTTGATGGCGAGCACGTGCGGGTCGGCGGCCGCCTGCTCGACGAAGCGCTGCACGCTGGTGGCGAACGACTCGTACGGGTGGTGGACCAGGACGTCGCCCTCGCGCAGGGCGGCGAACACGTCGGTCGCCTTCTCGCCCTCGGCCAGCCGCGGGTGGGTGGCCGGGACGAACGGGTCCTCCTTGAGGTCGGGCCGGTCCTCGGCGTAGATCTGCCACAGCGAGGCCAGGTCGAGCAGGCCCGGCACCTGCACGACGTCCTCGGGGCTGATCTCGAGCTCGCGCACGAGCAGGTCGAGCACGTGGTCGTCCATGTCCTCGCCGACCTCGAGGCGCACCGCCGGGCCGAACCGCCGGCGGGCGAGCTCGCGCTCGAGCGCCTGCAGCAGGTCCTCGTCGCGGTCCTCCTCGACCTCGACGTCGGCGTTGCGGGTCACCCGGAACGCGTGGTGGGCGATGACCTCGAGCCCCGGGAACAGCTGCGGCAGGTGCTGACCGATGAGCTCCTCGAGCGGCAGCCAGCCGGTCACGCCCTTGCCCGGCACGCGGACGAAGCGCTTGACGTTGTTCGGCACCTTCACGCGGGCGAAGTGCTCGACGCCGGTGACCGGGTCGCGCACCAGCACGGCGAGGTTGAGCGACAGGCCGCTGATGTACGGGAACGGGTGGGCCGGGTCGACGGCCAGCGGCGTGAGCACCGGGAAGACCTGCGCGCGGAAGTAGTCGTGCAGCGGGCCCTGCTGCTCGGCGGGCAGGTCGTTCCAGAGCACCAGCCGGATGCCGCGCTCGTCGAGCGCCGGCCGCACCTCCGACATGAACAGCCGCGCGTGCTCGGAGGCGAGCTCCTGCGCGCGCCCCGCGATGCGCTCGAGCTGCTCGCGGATGCCCAGCCCGTCGGCGCTGCGCACGCCCAGGCCCATGCTCTGGCGCCGCTTGAGCCCGGCGACCCGGACCATGTAGAACTCGTCCAGGTTGCTCGCGAAGATCGCGAGGAACTTGGCCCGCTCGAGCAGCGGCGACGACCTGTCGGCGGCCAGCGCCAGCACCCGGGCGTTGAAGTCGAGCCAGCTCACCTCGCGGTTGAGGAAGCGGTCCTCCGGCAGCTCCTGCACGGGGGTCCCTGCTGCAGCAGCGCGGCGCTCGGAGGCGCTGGCGTCAGCGGTGTCGACCGGCGTGCGGGGGCTCTGCAGCTCGATGCTCACGTGACCATGGTGACACCGTGCGGATCGGCCGTCGCCGGTGCTCGGTCACGGCGTCCGGTGACTCAACCCTGGCGGACGCCGCCGGTCCGTGCGAGCACCGCCGAGGTGCGCGGGCCCACCCCGAGCGCCCGCGCCTCCTGCAGGTCCTCGGGGGTGTCCACGTCGCGCCGCAGGGCCGGTGTCCCCGGCAGCTCGACCGCCCCCGAGGCGAGGTGCCGCAGGCGGGAGCCGTCGCCGTACGCCGGGAGCAGCGCGGCGCCCGGGGCGGCGGCCAGCAGCGTCGTCCCCCGGCCGTCGGCGTCCGCGACGAAGGCCCGGCTGCCGGCCGGCACGGCCCGCAGCGCCGCCGCGAGGTCGTCCGGGCGCAGGCAGGGCAGGTCCGCCGACACCGTCGCGACGCCGCAGCCGGGCGACCGCTCGCGCAGCAGGGCCGCGCCGTGCTCGAGGGCGGGGTTGAGCCCGGCGTCGGGCCGGTCGGGCGCGACCACCGCCCCCAGGCCGGCCAGCACCGCCGCTGCCTGCTCGTCGTCGGTCACGACGAGCACCTGCAGGACCGGCGGGCAGCGCACCGCCGCGGCCACGACGTCGGCGGCGAAGGCGAGGGCGAGCTCGCGGCGGAGCCCGCTGCCGTACGCCTGCAGGCGGGTCTTGGCCCGCGCCAGCCGCTTGACGGGCACGACGACGCACCACGCCGTGCCGTCGGGGGCGGGCAGCACGTCGGAGGCGGGCACGACGTGGGAGTCTCCCAGCAGCGGGAGGACGCCGACAGGAGGGTGACGTGGGACGCCGACTGGAGCCCTGGTACCTGCTCGGCGTCGCCCTGCTCAAGCCGCCGACGCTCCTGCTGACGACGCGGCGGGTGAGCGGGGTGTCCCACGTCCCGGCCGGCGGCGTCGTCCTCGCCGCCAACCACATCTCGTACGCCGACCCGGTCACCCTGTGCGACTTCGTGCTGCACGACCTGCGCCGGGCGCCGCGCTTCCTCGCCAAGCGGGAGCTGTTCCGGGGCAACGGCCTGGTGGGCCGGGTGATGCGCGGGGCCGGCCAGATCCCGGTCGACCGGCACACCGCGGACGCCTCGCGGGCCCTCGGGCCCGCCGTGGCCGCCCTGGCGCGCGGCGAGACCGTCGTCATCTACCCGGAGGGCACGGTGACCTCGGACCCGGCGGGGTGGCCGGTGCGGGCCCGCACCGGCGTCGCACGCCTGGCCCTGCTGTCGGGGGCTCCCGTCGTCCCCGTCGCGCAGTGGGGCGCCCAGGAGGTGCTCGACCCGCGCCGACGTCGGCTGAGCCTGCGGCCGCGCCGCCCGATGCACTTCCGGGTCGGGCCCCCGGTCGACCTGTCGCGCTGGCAGGGCAGCGAGCTCACCGGCGAGGTGCTGCGGGAGGCGACCGACGCGGTCATGGACGCCATCACCGCCGAGCTGGAGGTGCTGCGCGGCGAGCGCGCGCCGGCGCTCCGCTCCGACGACCGGTCGGCCCCGGGGAGGACGGCATGACCCGCGCCGCCGTGCTGGGGTCGGGGTCGTGGGGGACGACCTTCGCCAAGGTGCTCGCCGACGCCGGCACCGACGTCGTGCTGTGGGCGCGGCGGCCCGAGCTGGCGGCCGCGGTGCGCGACACCCACGAGAACCCCGACTACCTGCCCGGCATCGCGCTGCCCAGCAACCTGACGGCGACGTCCGACGCGCTGGAGGCGGTCGACGGCGCGGAGTTCGTCGTGCTGGCCGTGCCGTCGCAGAGCCTGCGCGACAACCTCGCGAGCATGGCGGCGGGCCTGGCACCGGAGTCGATCCTGGTGAGCCTGATGAAGGGCGTCGAGCTCGGGACCACGCTGCGGATGAGCCAGGTCGTGGCGGAGGTCGCCGACGTCCCGTTCGAGCGGGTCGCGGTGGTGTCCGGGCCCAACCTGGCGAAGGAGATCGCGAACGGGCAGCCGGCGGCGAGCGTCGTCGCCTGCACCGACGACGACGCGTGCGTCCGGCTGCAGGAGGCCTGCACCACGCCCTACTTCCGTCAGTACACCAACGACGACGTCGTCGGGTGCGAGCTCGGCGGTGCGGTGAAGAACGTCATCGCGCTGGCCGTCGGCATGGCCGAGGGGATGGGCTTCGGCGACAACACCAAGGCCAGCCTGATCACCCGCGGGCTGGCCGAGACCTCGCGGCTCGGCGCCGCGCTCGGAGCCGACCCGATGACCTTCATGGGCCTGGCCGGCCTCGGCGACCTGGTCGCGACGTGCACCTCGCCGCTGTCGCGCAACCGCACCTTCGGCGAGAAGCTCGGCCGCGGCCAGACGCTCGAGGAGCTCATCGCCCAGAAGCAGCAGACGGCGGAGGGCGTGAAGAGCTGCCGGTCGATCCTGGACCTGGCCCGCAAGCACGACGTCGACATGCCCATCACCGAGAACGTCGTGCGTGTCGTGCACGAGGGCGTGGCGCCCAAGGACATGGTCCGCAGCCTGATGACCCGCAGCACCAAGGCGGAGTGAGCCGGCCCGACCTAGCCT
>CADCUB010000110.1 GCA_902805775.1 uncultured Frankineae bacterium
AGCTCGGCGCGCACCCGCTCGGCCCGGCTCATCTCCGGCAGCCCGCTCGGGACCGTCGCCTCCGGGGCGTCGCCGAGGTCGAGCGCGAGCTGCACGTCGACCGGCTCGGGAGCGGCCGGAGCCTGCGACTGCCGGGCCTGCCGGGCCCGGACGTCGTCGAGCACGACGACCGGCGGCGCGGCCGCACTGGTCGAGCCGTCCGCCGGGTCACCGCCGGTCAGGGCCGCCGGCAGCGGGGTCGCCGCCCGGCCGCGGGCCCCACCGCGTCGAGGGGCGGCCCGGCGTGCCGCTGCGGCGGTCGACCGGCTCCACCGGTCGAGCTCGGCGACCTGGAGCAGCAGGTCGCGCCGGGTGACCTGACCGCGCCGGCGCACCGGCACCGTCGACCCCAGTCCGTAGATCGAGTCGAACGCGCCGGCGACGACGAGCCGCTCGACGACCGGCCGTGACACCGCGGCGCGGTGCCAGAAGTCCGACAGCGAGGCGTAGGGCCGGCCGGCGACGACCCGGGCGACCTCGGCCTCCGAGATGCCCTTGACCTCCGCGAGCCCGATGCGGATGCCGTAGCCCCGCCCGTCCGGCAGGCGAGGGTCGGACGGGGCGCTGCGCGGACCGCTGACCCCGCCGAGGACCCCCGGGCCGTCCGTCCGCCAGCCGTCGAGGTCGTCCCCGCCAGCGGGCGGGAGCAGGTCGTGCACCCGGACCGGCTCCGCCGCGGGGCTGCCGACCTGGTCGAGGACCGCGGGCGGCGGCTCGTCGAGCACGCCGACCCGCTCGACGCGGTAGGCGGCGTCGGAGAGGTTGACGTCGAGCCCGAGCACGGCGATGCCGAACTGGCGGGCGTCGTCGAGGATCAGCCGCTTGGGGTACATGCCGGGGTCGTGCGTCAGCACACCGGCGAGGAACGCCGCCGGGTGGTGGGCCTTGAGCCAGGCCGACTGGTACGTCGGCAGGGCGAAGGCCGCGGCGTGCGCCTTGCAGAACCCGAACGACCCGAACGCCTTGAGCACCTCCCAGACCCGCTCGACGACGCCGAGCTCGTAGCCCGCGGCCAGCGCGCACGGCACGAACCACGCCTGGACCTCCGGCTGCCCCTCGGGATCGCCGAGCGCACGCCGCACCTCATCGGCCTCGGCCAGGGTGCAGCCGGTCATGGTGCTGACGATCTGCAGCACCTGCTCGTGGAAGACGACGACCCCGTGGGTCTGGGCCAGCGCCGGCGCGAGGTCGGGGTGGAGGAAGTCGGCGTCCTTCCACCCCTGCCGGGCCTCGAGGAACGGCCGGACCATGTCGCTCTTGACCGGTCCGGGCCGGAACAGCGAGATGTCGACGATGAGGTCCTCGAAGGTCTCCGGCGCGAACTTGCCGACCAGCTCGCGCTGACCGGGCGACTCGATCTGGAAGCAGCCGAGGGTCTTGGTCGACTGCACGAGCGCGAAGGTGTCGGGGTCGTCGCGCGGCACGGCGTCGACGTCGACGCGCACGCCGTCGATGCGCTCGACCTCGCCGATCGCGTGCTGCATCGCCGACTGCATGCGGATGCCGAGGACGTCGAGCTTGAGCAGTCCCAGCTCCTCGACGTCGTCCTTGTCGAACTGGCTCATCGGGAACCCGAGCCAGCTCGACTCGACCGGGGTGCGGTCGAGCAGCGTCGTGTCGGACAGCAGCACGCCGCAGGGGTGGAGCGCGACGTGGCGCGGCAGCCCGTCGAGGCGCTCGACCAGGCGCAGGAGCAGGTCGATGCGCCCGGCGTTGTCGCCCCGGGCCAGTCCGCTGGACCGCAGCTCGGGCAGGTCGCGCATCGCCGCCCGCACCTGGCTGGCCCGGATGTGGGGGAACGCCTTGGCCAGCGCGTCGACCTCCCCCGGCGGCAGGCCGAGCGCCGCACCGACGTCGCGGATGCCGTGGCGGGCGCGGTAGGTGTCCATCATCGACACGCAGGTGCAGCGCTCACCGCCGTAGCGGGCCAGGATCTGCTCGTAGACCTCCATGCGGCGGGCCGACTCGACGTCGACGTCGATGTCGGGCAGCTGGTGGCGCAGCGGCGACAGGAACCGCTCCATGAGCAGCCCGTAGCGGATCGGGTCGACGTCGCTGATGCCGAGCAGGTAGGTCACGAGCGAGCCGGCGCCGCTCCCCCGGGCAGCGACGCGCACGCCCATGCCCTTGATGAGGTCGACGACGTCGGCGACGGTGAGGAAGTAGGACGGGTAGCCCAGCCCCTGGATGACGCCGAGCTCGGCCTCGAGCCGGCCGAGGGCGCCGTCGTCGCGGGCCATCGCCCGCCGCCCGAAGCCGGCCTCGCAGCGCTCGCGCAGCACCGCCATCGGCTCGCCGCCACCCGTCTCGAGCTCGGGGAAGTGGACCTCGCCGATGCCGAGGTCGCGCCGGGGGTCGACCGCGCACCGGTCGGCCTCGACGCGGGTGCGGGCGAGCAGCCCGCGCCCCTCGTCGGTCTGCCCCGCGGCCCGGGCGACCTGGGCGGCGACCTCGGCCATCTCCTTGCCCGACAGCAGCGCGGCCTCGGCGTTGCGCCGGTCGACGTGGCGCAGGTCGAGCGGCACCAGCCGGCGGGCGGCGTCGAGCACGTCGGCCGTGGGGGCGTCAGCGCGGTCGGCGTAGCGCACCACGTTGGTGAGCACGGCGCTCGCACGCTGCTCGGCGGCGAACCCCGCCAGGCGGGCGGCCCGGCCGACGTCGCCCGGACCGCGGTGGCAGACGACCTCGACGACGACGCCGTCGCGCCCGAGGACGTCGCGCCAGCGCGACAGGTGGGCGCGGGCCACGTCGTCGCGCCGCGCCGCCACCGCACGGCCGAGCTCGGAGGCCGGGCCGAGCAGCACGGCGAGCGAGCCGGCCTGCGCGGCTCCCCCGGCGTGCTCCGCGACGAGGTCGAGGGTGCTCACCGGCGCACCCCGCTCACCGGCGAGGTGGGTCGCCGACACGAGCCGGCACAGCGCCGCCCACCCCCGGCCGTCCCGGGCGAGCAGCACCACCCGGGGCAGGGCCGCCACGCCGCGGTCGGGGTCCTGGTCGAGGAACGCCCCGCCCCGGGCGGGGCTGCTCCGGTCGGCACCGCTGCGCCTGGCTCCAGGAGCGCTGCGCTCGCTCCGGGACCCCGAGCCGGTGCCGGGCGGGTCGAGCGCGACGGGGGCGACCGCGAGGTCGACCCCGAACACCGGGCGGACACCGGCGGTCGCGCAGGCCTTGGCGAACTTCACGACGCCGTAGGCCCCGTCGCGGTCGGTCAGGGCGAGGGTGTCCATGCCGTGCTCGGCCGCCCGCTCCACGAGCACCCGCGGGTGGGACGCGCCGTGGCGCAGCGAGTAGCCGGACGCGACGTGGAGGTGGACGAAGGGGTCGGAGCCGGTGGACGGGAGCACGGCTCAGCCCGAGGCCAGGAGCAGCTGGGAGCCGGGCAGGCCGAGCGAGCCCTCGACCATGGCGAGGAACGCCTCCACGTCG
>CADCUB010000111.1 GCA_902805775.1 uncultured Frankineae bacterium
CGCCATGTGACCTCCGCTGTGTCCTGCGGGTCGAGCGACCCGATCTTCGCTGCGGACGCTAACGCTCCCGAGGTCACAGATCAAACACATGTTCGAACGTGTCTGGCGTTCTGTCGGAGGGGGTGGGTACGGTCCGCTCACACGTTCGATCGAACGCACGTTCGCTCGAGGACGAGACGAAGGAGCACCTGATGAGCGCGAGCACCGCTTCCCAGCACAGCACGACCGGCTCCCACACCCGGCTCACCCGGCGCGGGCGTGTCCTGCTCCTCGCCGCTCTGGTGGCCGTCCTGTTCGGTGCCTTCTCGCTCGGCCGCTCCGCGTCGCAGGCCGCTCCTCCCTCGGCGGCGGTCGTGGCCGAGCACGAGCGCGTGACCGTGCAGGCCGGCGACTCCCTGTGGACGCTCGCTCAGCAGGTCGCTCCCGACCACGACCCGCGCGACGTCGTGGCCGCGATCCGCGAGATGAACGACCTGGCGAGCGCGGACCTGCACGTGGGGCAGCAGCTGGTCCTGCCGCTCGTCGCCTGACCGGCCCGTCCTCGACGAGCCCCTACAGCCTCAGCACCAGTTCGGTGACGCCGTGCGAGGTGTGCGCCTCCAGGTCGAGCCCGCTGGTCCGGAAGAGCCGGAGCATCGCGGTGTTCTCCGCCAGCACGTCGGCGGTCAGCGCCACGACACCGCGCCTGCGGGCGACGTCAACGACCACGTCGCGCAGGACGGTGCCGAGGCCGACGCCCTTCCACGCGGGGTCGACCATGAACGCCACGTCGGCGCGGCCCGACGTGGGATCGCGGTAGTAGGACACCGTGCCGACGACGCGCTCGCTGCCCCAGTCGCCCTCGACGGCGAGCAGCGTCACCTCGTCCTCGAACGACACGCTCGTCATGTGCTCCGCCGTCGACAACGGGAGGGACGTCAGGTGCCGGAAGAAGCGGGTGTACACGTCCTCCGGCGGCATCCGGTAGAAGAGGTCCTGCAGGATGGCCGCGTCGCCTGTGCGAGCCGGCCGCACGAGCACGGTGCGGCCGTCGCGCAGCTCGACCGCACGCTCCTCCTCCCGCGGGTAGGCGCCGCGCGAGCGAAGCTGCTGACCCGGCGGCACCAGTCCTCGCTCGATCGCCTCCATCAGCAGGTCCGCCCGCACCGACGGGTGCGCCAGCTCGATGAGCGCCACGGCGCGCTCCCGGAGGGAGCGCCCGTACAGGTACGCGGTCCCGTACTCCGTGACGACGTAGTGGAGGTCGGACCGCGGGATGGTGACCGCCTCCTGCTCGCTCAGCGCCGGGCGGATGCGCGAGCGCCCTTCGGGCGCGAGCGTCGACAGGCACACCACCGCCCGTCCGCCGAGGCTGTGCGCCGCCGCCCAGTGCATGATCGACTGCGAGGCGACCCCGCCGTAGAGATCGCCGCTCTCGGAGTCGGCGCACACCTGCCCGGTGAGGTCCACGGCGAACGCCTGCGTCACGGACACGAGGCGGTCCAGCCGGGTGAGCACGGCCGGGTGCGCGAGCTCCTCGAGCGGGCGGAAGTCGATCTGCGGATCGCTGAGCCGGTCGAACAGGCGCCGCGTCCCGACGGCCATCGACGCCGTCACGCTCCCTGCCCCCCGGCGGACGGCGCCGCTGTCGAGCAGGTCCACCAGCCCGTCGGTCACCACGTCGCTGTGCACGCGCAGGTCCCGGCGACCGCGCAGGTGTCGGAGCATCTCGTTGGGCACGCGTCCCAGCCCGATCTGCAGCGTGGCCCCGTCCGGCACGAGACGAGCGACGTACATCGCGATCGCCTCCGCGGCCTCCCCGACCGGCTCGTGCCGGTACTCCGCCACCGGACCGGGCACCTCGACGAAGGCGTCGATGCGCTCGACCGGCAGGCCGGTCGCCGGCCCGGTGCGCGGCATCGCCGGATTGACCTCCGCGATCACCGTCCGCGCGCGCAGGGCCGCCGCGAGCGTGACATCGACCGACACGCCGAGGCTGCACATCCCGTGCTCGTCGGGTGGCGCCACCTGCACGAGGGCGACGTCGACGCGGTGCTGTCCACGCGCGATGAGCGAGGGGACCTCCGGCAGGGGCACGGGCACGTAGTCGACGAGTCGCCCGCCGGTCAGGGGCCTCAGCTCGCTGCCGACGAAGAGCACCTCCTGCGGGTAGCGCGCTTCGCCGTCGACCGTGACGCCGTCGGCCAGGAAGTGCACCAGGCGCACGCCCGGCACCGGCACCGGCAGGGCGTTGAGGGCGGCGAGCAGTGCGCGCGGTGTCCCGCAGGCCGAGCCCACCCAGACCCGATCACCGGGACGGACGAGCCCGACGGCCTGGTCCGCCGTCATCGTCAACGGCACCCGCGCAGGCTAGGCGGCGCCAGGCGCAGGCGACGTCCGGTGACGACGGGGGACTGGAGACGCCGCCCGGAGGCACCACGCCCCTCGGCGGCGAGCCGCGCCCCGGCTGCTGGGCCTTCAGCGGAGGTCAGCGCCGCTGCGTCCGCCTCCGGCGACACCCGCAGCCGCGAGCGGGCGCCGTCACTGCCGCAGCAGGTCGTGCTCGAGCAGCGCGCTCGGCAGCACCGTGCCCAGCAGCTCCTCGCGGGGCATCTGGGCCTCCGCGCCGAACGCCGCGCCCAGCGCGTCCAGGCAGACCAGTCCGGCGGCGATGACGCCGTGTCGCCCGGCCCGGGTCGCCAGGCGGTCGATGTCCAGCTCCGGCTCACCCGCCACGGCGCTCGACAGGTCGGCCGCGGACGTGTCGTGCTCGGGCGCCTCGCGCAGGCAGGCGACCAGCAGCCACCGGGCGCCGCGCGCACCCTCGGGCACGCTCCCGAGCAGCTCCGCGACCTGCAGGCGGCGCAGCTGCTCGTCGCCGTGCGGGTCGACGTGCACGAGCAGCTGGCTGGTCGCGCAGACGAAGGCGTCGAGCAGGTCGACCGCCTCGACGTCCTTCTCGAGCAGCTCGACGAACAGGTCGACGGTCGTCTCCCGGTCCAGCCCCGCCCCACCGACGGCCGTCGCCGCAGAGCCGGACGACAGGGTGAGCCAGGTCCCTGGGCCGACGCTGCCACGCGCCCGGACGAAGCGGGCCAGGGCCAGGCAGGACCGCAGCGCGGGCTCGGCCGGAACGGCCGTGCCGCCGTCGAGCAGCGCCTGCACCGTGCGCAGGTCCGCGGCGATCTTCGTCGAGTTGCGTCCTGCGACCTGCACCGCGGCGGTCGCCAGGGCGGCCGCGGTGTCGTGGACCCACGCCCGCCCCGGTGCGCCCTCGGCCGCGACCCGGCGGGCCAGTCCCTCCACGGCCCGCCCGTCACTCGCAGCAGGCTTCGCGGCGGCGACAGCGAGGTCGACCCACAGCCGGGCGAGCCGCGCCAGGCCGGCGTCGTCGACCATGCCGAGGCCGGCGAGGACCCGCTCGTCAGGCAGGTCCGGTCCGAGCGCCTCGCGGGCCAGCAGGGCGACGAGACGCACCGCCGAGCTGACCGCGTCGCCACGGTCGCTGCCGGCCAGGATCTGCAGCATGGCGGCGTCGGTGTCGCTCTGCGCCTCGGGATCGGCCAGCGCCACCGGGACGTCGGACAGCAGGCGGAGCACCTCGGACTCGAACGGCCCGACGCGACCTGCCACCGCCGCACGGCCCGCCTCGCCCGCATTGCGCACGGCCGTCGCGAGCGCGGCCGACAGGCGGCCGCCCAGCTCGACCTGCACCTCCTCCGGACCGTGCTCGAGCGCGCGGAGCACACGAGCGGTCGCTTGCTCGGCGACGAGGTCGCCGCGGTAGTGGGCGAGCACCGCGGTCGCCAGGGTCTGCGCCGCCGACTGGTCGAGCGCGTGCTCGTGCGCGTCGTCGTGCAGCAGGATCTCGAGGTCCTCGGCGAGCCAGGGCGTCAGCCGTCCGCGCAGCGCCTCGACGAGGTCTGTGACCGGCACCTGCAGCTCGCCCGCCAGGCGCTCGCAGTCGACCGGAGCCGCCCAGAAGCGGTCGGCGGGCTCGCCGTCGACGACCGCGAGCAGCACCATGCGCCCCTCGTCGCCGGGCTGCCCGGGCAGGGCGGCGACGAACGGCGCGATCGGCAGGCGCCACGACAGCGACAGTCCTTCGGTGAGCACGCGCAGGGTGACCGTGCCCGTCGAGGGCCCGTCGCCGTGCACGTCGACCCGCGCCTCGGGGGAGTGCAGCCCGTCCGACGCGCCGGGTGGCAGGAAGGTGTGCAGGACGACCGCGGGCTCGAGGGTGCTGGCGGCGTGCTGGTGCAGGACCGCCCCGGCCGCGAACGCGTAGACGGGCGGCTCGTGCTGCTCGGGCGTGCTCACGCGACCATCTTCACGGATGGCGGCCCCGACGACGGGGACAGCCCACAGCGGCCCGCGCGGGCCCCGTCAGCCGCGGGCGTGCAGGACGCGGTAGTCGCTCCAGGGCGGGCTGGCGCTCGGCCGCGCGAACACGTACCCCTGCGCCAGCGGGATCCCGCAGGACGCGACCGCCGCGAGCTCCGCCGGGGTCTCCACTCCCTCGGCGATCAGCGAGCAGCCGGTGTCGGCGGCGAAGCCGGCGAGGGCCGACAGCAGGGTGCGCCGGGCGACGTCGGTGTCCGCTCCGCGGGTCAGCGCCATGTCCACCTTGACCAGGTCGGGCCGCATGGCCAGCACGTGCCGCAGGCTGGCGTAGCCCGCGCCGGCGTCGTCGACGGCCAGCCGCAGACCCGCCGCCCGGTAGGGCTCGAGCGCTGCGGACAGCGCGTCGTAGTCCTGCACGGGCGCGTGCTCGGTGATCTCCAGGACCACCCGGCTGAGGTCCCGTCCGTGCAGCACGCCCGCCAGGCGCGGGTTCAGCAGCGTCGTCGGACCGAGGTTGACGCACAGGGCGACGTCCGGGGGCACGGCGTCCAGCAGGTCCAGGACGGCATCGGCGGCGGCGAGCTCGAGGTCGTCCCGCAGGCCGACGCGCGAGGCGTCGTCGAACCAGTGGCCGGCCGCGCGGGCCGTCGCCGCGTCCGGCTGAGAGGGATGCGGGGCCGAGAAGCGGGTGAGTCCCTCAGCCGCGACGGCCCGGCCGGTGGTCAGGTCGACGATCGGTTGCAGCACCGCTGTCCGCCCACGCCCGAGCACGACGTCGGACAGCGCGTCGAGCAGGTCCTGGTGCTGCGACTGGGCCTGCGCCACCGACACCGCGCGCTGCTGCAGGTCGTGCATGACCTGGGCCAGCAGGTGCAGGGCGTGGACGTCGCGATCGTCGAGCGCCGGGCAGGCCTCGCTGTCGATGGCGCACAGCATGCCGGCCACGGCGCCGTTCGGCCCGAGCAGCGGCACGCCGATGTACGCCCGGATGTGCAGCTCCGCGGTGACGTCGAGCAGAGCGGCCTCGGGCACGTCCCGGGCATCGGGGATCAGGCGTGGGAAGCGACCGTCCAGCACGCGGGCGCAGAACGAGCCGCTCAGCGGCAGCGTGCTCCCCTCGGCGGGAGCGTCGGCGCCGGGCTCGGCGTCGACGAAGCGCAGGACCTGCTCGTCGCCCACGAACTCGCTCACCCAGGCGACCTGCATCCGCAGCTGGGTACGGGCGACCGTCAGCAGGCGGTGCACCGCATCGGCGTACGAGCTGCCGGCGGTGAGCCGCTCCAGCTCGTCGACCTCGACGACGCGCTCCCGCTGCCCTGCAGGCGCCACGGTCGGCTGCGACATGCACGCACTCCCCTCGGACGAGGCACGGGAGCGGGGTGCCGACCTCCTCAACGTAAGCCCGTAGTCACCCTTCGTGGTGCAGTTCGGTCCGTTCCGTGCGTCAGCCGAGTGCGGCCCGGGCGGCCGTACGGGCGGCTGCCGGGTCCGCGGCGTCGAGCGCCGCCGTCGCGGCAGCCCGGCACGCGGCCAGCTCGACGTGCGCCAGACCCGCGCCCACTGCAGGCAGTGCAGCGGCCGCCGCCGACAGCGAGGTGATGCCCAGACCGGCCAGGACGCAGCCGAGGAGCGGGTCGGCCGCCGCCTCGCCGCAGACGCCCACCGGCTTGCCCGCGGCCAGGCCGGCGGCGGCGGTCTGCGCGACCAGCGCCAGCAGCGCGGGCTGCCAGGGATCGGTGAGAGCGGCAAGCTCGGCCGACAACCGGTCGGCGGCCATCGTGTACTGCGTCAGGTCGTTCGTGCCGATGGACAGGAAGTCCACGTGCTGCAGCAGCCGGTCGGCGAGCAGCGCCGCTGACGGCACCTCGACCATGACGCCCGGCACGAGTCCGCGGGCCCGGGCGCGCTCGGCGAAGAACTGCGCCTCGGCGACGGTCGCGACCATCGGCGCCATGACCCACGGCGTCTGGCCGGTGCGCTCCGCCGCCAGGGCGATCGCGTCGAGCTGGCGGTCCAGGATGCCCGGGTCGTCCAGGGCGATGCGCAGGCCGCGCACGCCGAGCGCCGGGTTGGCCTCGTCCGGCATGCCCGCGAAGGCCAGCGGCTTGTCCGAGCCGGCGTCCAGGGTGCGCACGACGACCTTGCGCCCGGCGAAGGCCTCGAGCACCTCGGCGTAGATCGAGGCCTGCTCCTCGACGGTGGGCTCCTTGTCGGCCGACAGGAAGCACAGCTCGGTGCGGAACAGGCCGACTCCCTCGGCGGCGGTGGCCGCCGCGACGCGGGCGCCCGCGCCGTCCTGCACGTTGGCCAGCACCTGCACGACGTGGCCGTCCGCGGTGCGCCCCGGGCCACGCCAGCCGGCGACCGCGGCCGCACGCTCGCGCGACGACTCCACCGCCGCCGTGCTCGTGGTCGGGTCGGGGTCGAGCAGCAGCTCGCCGGTGGTGCCGTCGACGAGGGCGCGCTCGACGTCGCCGATCGTGTCGAGGCCCGCGACCGCGACGACGCAGGGGATGCCCAGCTGGCGGGCGATGATCGCCGTGTGGCTGGTCGGGCCGCCCAGGCGGGTGGCGAGCCCGGTGACGAGGGCCGGGTCGAGCCCTGCGGTGTCCGCCGGGGCGAGGTCGTCGGCGAGCAGCACCGAGGCCTCGGTGGGGGTGGGGATGCCCGGCTCGCGCTGGCCGGTGAGCTCGGCGACGATCCGGTCGCGCAGGTCGTACAGGTCGGTGACGCGCTCGGCCATGAGGCCGCCCATCTGGCGGAACAGCCCGGCGAACTGGTCGACGGCCGCGGTGGTCGCGTGCGGCGCGTCCGTACCGCGGCGCACCGCCTTGACGACGCTGGCGGTCAGTCCGCGGTCCCGGGCCAGGACGGCGGTGGCCTGCAGGACCTCCGCCGAGACCCCGCTGGCGCCGGCCGCGCGCGCCGCGAGGCGGTCCGCGACCAGGCCGGCTGCGTCGGTGAAGCGTTCGACCTCGGCGTCACGGTCGGGCTCGGCGACCTCCGTGGCCGGCGGCAGCGTGGGCGCGGGTGCGGGCCGTACGACGCGTCCGTACGCCAGGCCGGGGACGACAGGCGTCCCGTGCAGCGTGCGGGTGGTCGCGGACGGTGTCTGGGCCTGCTCGAGCACGTCGTCTCCGTGGCGTCGGGGTGGTCTGCGTCTGTGATGAACATGACGCTCACGCCTTGACATGTCAAGGAGAACGGGCGTAGAACAACAGCAACGCAGAAGCAGGCCAACACGAACCAACATCGGACCGGAGGTGCGCGGATGTACGCGGAGGAGCGGCACGAGGCCATCGCCGGCCTGGTGCGCTCGCACGGCCGGATCGCGGTCAGCGACGTCGCGAGCACCTTCGGTGTCACGACCGAGACCGTGCGTCGCGACCTGGCGATCCTCGAGCGGGCCGGTCTGCTGCGGCGCGTGCACGGCGGCGCGGTCCCCACGACCGCGCTCGCGCTGGCCGAGCAGGGGCTCGCGGACCGCGACGTCGCCCAGGCGACGCAGAAGGACCGCATCGCTCGCGCGGCACTGGACCTGGTGCCGGACTCGCGCGGCAGCCTGCTGCTCGACGCCGGCACGACGACGGGGCGACTGGCAGCCCTGCTGCCCACGGACCGCGACCTGCTCGTCATCACCCACGCCGTGCCGCTGGCCGCCCGCCTGGCCGGCTGCCCGGGCATCGCCCTGCAGGTCCTCGGCGGTCAGGTGCGCGGCAGCACGCAGGCCGCCGTCGGTCCCGACACCGTGCAGGCGCTGTCCGACCTGCGCGCCGACGTCGTCTTCGTCGGCACGAACGCGCTGCGCCCGGGCTACGGGCTCAGCACCCCCAACTCCGAGGAGGCCGCCGTCAAGCGCGCACTCGTACGAGCAGGTCGGCAGGTCGTCGTCCTGACCGACTCGACCAAGATCGGCCAGGAGAACCTCGTCCGCTTCGCCGCGATGGACGCGGTCGACGTCGTGATCACCGACGACGGGGTCGCGGACGACGACGTGCGCGCGCTGCAGGACGACGGCGTCGAGGTCGTGGTCGCGTGATCGTCACGCTCACGGCCAACCCGAGCCTGGACCGCACGGTGACGCTGCCTGGTCCGCTGTCGCGCGGTCAGGTGCAGCGCGCGCTGACCACCACGAGCGACCCCGGTGGCAAGGGCGTCAACGTCGCGCGCGTCGTCACCGCTGCCGGTCGCCTGGCGGTCGCCGTCCTGCCGGGGCAGCACGACGACCCGCTGCTGCTGGCCCTGCGCGACGCGGAGGTGACCCACCGGCCGGTGCCGGTGCCGGGACGCGTGCGGGTCAACCTCACCCTGACCGAGCCCGACGGCACCACCACCAAGGTCAACGAGCCCGGGCTCGAGCTCGACCCCGACGTGCGCGAGGCGCTGACCGCGGTGCTCGTCCGCGAGGCGGCGGGCGCCCGCTGGGCGGTGCTGTCCGGCTCACTGCCCCCTGGCGTGCCCGTCGACTGGTACGCCGAGCTCGTCGCCCGCCTGCGCACGACCGGCGCCCGCGTCGCCCTCGACACCTCCGGCGACCCGCTGCTCGCGACCCTCGCCGAGGGCGTTCCCGCGTTGCCCGACCTGGTCAAGCCCAACGGCGAGGAGCTCGCGGAGCTCACCGGCTGTGTTGGCCGCGACCTGGAGCACGACCCCGCCGCCGCCGTCGCGGCGGCCCAGGGGCTGGTCGAGCGCGGCGTCGGTGCCGTCCTCGC